>CALBSL010000222.1 GCA_937968025.1 uncultured bacterium | reverse complement strand
ACGCTCTTCCGATCTTTGGTTAAAATACCGCCCTCACCTCGAACGGCCTCTGTAACCAAAATGCCTGCAACGCCGGGTGGCCAAACCATACCTGTAGGATGGAACTGGATAAACTCCATGTCAATCAGCTCAGCGCCGGCATGCTGTGCGACAATCGTTTCCATTTCTCCTTGGAAAAATTCACGGATTTGTCGTTTTGTTTCACGGAGACCGTCGGTCGTTGGCGCCTCTGCCGCCTGCAAGAAGGCGAAGCGACGGGTGTAGAACACCTGACGGTGCTTGTTCAGCACGTCATCGTATTCGAGGAGATGCTTACGAATGTCGAAGTGATGCCCTTCAACCTTGCGCTGTGCCGCCTCAATGGAACGGTTCAATAAGCCATGGACAATCGCTTCATCCTCAGGAACCCCCATCGACATGAACTGACGCATGCGATCTGAGGCAAAAATACGCATGAGATCGTCCTCGATCGAGATGAAGAACTGCGTCGTCCCCGGATCTCCTTGACGACCGGCGCGGCCACGAAGCTGGTTATCGATACGACGCGATTCGTGACGCTCCGTTCCAATAACACACAAGCCTCCCATCGCTCGAATCTCATCGGCCATCGCCTTATCTGGAGGGTTTCCTCCGAGCAAAATGTCGACCCCACGACCAGCCATGTTCGTGGCCACGGTCACCGCCCCCTTTCGACCTGCCTGTGCGATGATCTCTGCTTCTCGTTCATGGTTCTTGGCATTCAACACCTGATGAGGCACACCCTCTTGTTCGAGCAGGACGTGAAGAATCTCGTTCTTTTCAATACTTGCCGTACCAACGAGCACTGGCTGCCCGAGTGCGTGTCGGCGCTTAATCTCCCGTGCAACGGCCTTAAATTTCCCGAGTTCAGACGTAAACACCTGATCCGGCATGTCCGTGCGCTTATTGTCGCGATGCGTTGGAATGCTGACCACTTCAAGCTTGTAAATCTTATGGAACTCCTCGGCCTCCGTCGCTGCCGTACCCGTCATTCCAGAGATCTTTTCGTAGAGGCGGAAGTAGTTCTGGAACGTGATCGTAGCGAGGGTGACGGATTCGCGCTGAATCGTGACGCGCTCTTTGGCTTCAATCGCTTGGTGTAACCCTTCGGAATAGCGACGTCCCTGCATCATACGACCCGTAAATTCATCGACGATCACCACCTCGCCGTCTTTCACGACATAATCTTTATCATTCTTGAACAATGCATGCGCTTTCAGGGCCTGTTCGAGGTGATGCACAAGTCTAAATCCACCTTGTGCGTAGAGGTTTTCAATGCCAAGCCACTGTTCGATTTTCGCAATGCCACCCTCCGTCAACGTGGCGGCACGGAGTTTTTCGTCGATCTTGTAATCTGTCTCTTTTTCCAATCGAGCCACGAGTTCAGCGAACTTGTAGTACATGTCGGCCGCTTCTTCGGCGGGCGCTGAAATAATCAGCGGCGTTCGCGCTTCGTCGATCAAAATGGAGTCAACTTCGTCGATGACCGCGTAGTGCAACGGACGCTGCACACGATCAATCAACCGCTGTGCCATGTTGTCGCGGAGGTAATCGAACCCGAACTCGTTGTTTGTTCCGTACGTGATATCGGCTTCATACGCCTCCTTGCGTGAAACGGGGCGGAGGTAGTCCATATCAACTCGGAAGGAGCCGGTCTGGTCGCGCTCATCGTCATGCTGCGGCTCTTGCTTGAAGTCTGGATCGTACACAAAACTGCCGGCGTGCTGAATACAGGCCACACGAAGACCAAGCGCGAAGTACACCTGACCCATCCACACGGCGTCACGTCGGGCGAGATAGTCGTTGACGGTGATCACGTGAACTCCCTTCCCCGTGAGGGCGTTGAGATAGACGGGGGCGGTTGCCGTCAGTGTTTTTCCTTCTCCGGTGCGCATTTCGGCAATCATCCCACGATGAAGCACAACGCCTCCAATGAGCTGGGCATCGTACTGACGCTGATTCAGCGTGCGACGAGAGGCCTCACGCACCACCGCAAAGGATTCTACGAGAAGATCGTCAAGACGGGCTCCGGAAGCGAGCTTTGCGCGAAATTCTGCCGTTTTTCCCTGGAGCTGCTCATCCGTGAGCGCCTCCATGGACGTCGAGAGTCCGCCAATTTCAGCCTCGACAAGAGAGCGGATTTTGGCCACTTCTCGTGCGTTTGGATCCCCAAAGAGTTTCTGGAAAAAAGACATACGACGGGGATCGTACCGAGTTTCCCCGCCGTCGTCCACTCATCATCGTTTTTTTCACCTCACCCATCTCTTACGCTCCCACCGCATCTAAGCGCTGACGATTTCGCTTGGAGAGCATGTAGCGCATATGATCCCGAACTTTATCAATCGCCTTATACAGATCGGATGCTTCGCGATCGATTCGGACGACATCTCCATCATGCAGTGTAAACACCGCCTTACACAGAAATACATTCCCATTCTTGTGGTGCGCCGTGGTTTTTCCCACCTCGACATCCATGTGACGGATAGCGTTCGCGGATTTCGTCAGGACCTGCATTTTTTCGTGAACGTATGACGTGATAGCCTCAGTAAGTTCCACCTGACGATGTTTGATGTTCAAAGTCATAGGTTTTCCTTGAAGAATGAAGCCCTACATCTCTAGTATATACCCCCTCTACAGACCTGCAATCCCCCTGTTTGCTTGCGTTTTTCGCTGCGTCTCCGTACCCTGTGGATATATGTCCCAACACGAAGAATTTCGAGTGAATGGCGAAGAACTTCTCGCAAAAGTCAAAGAATTGATCAAGGCGGGCACCGCTCGTCGACTCATCATACGGAATGATCAGGAACAAACCTTGCTTGAAATTCCACTAGCGGTGGGCGCTGTAGGAGCCCTTCTCCTCCCAACCCTTGCTGCCGTCGGAGCGATTGCTGCCCTCGTCACGAAATGCACCATTGTTGTCGTGAAAGACACTGATTCTCAATCATAAACACGAGCCAATGCTCGTGTTTATGATTCCCAGCGGCGCAGTTCATCCACGAAACGCTGCTCATCCCAGAGCGGAATACCCAGTTCCTCCGCCTTTGCCGCCTTTGAGCCGGCGGCTTCACCCGCGACCACATGCGTTGTGGTTTTGGTGACGGAATCTTGCGTTTCTGCGCCCAGGGCCCGAACCCGCACCTTCGCTTCGTCACGAGTCATCGTCGTAAGCGTGCCGGTAAACACCCAGTTCGATCCCGTTAATGGTCCCACCTGCACTGCCTCAAATGATTCGACACGCACATACTGCAACAATCGCTGCACCCGCTCCTGCTCCTCCACGTCATGCAGAAACTCGTCGATAGCTTCAGCGACGACGGCGCCAATGCCGTGCACGTCCTCCAATGCTTGTCGCGATGCCGCCGCTAGCTTCTGCCACGTTCCAAAGGCCTGCGCCAAGTCACGCGCCGTCTGCTCCCCCACATGGCGAATACCCAGCGAGTAGATAAATCGCGGGAAGGCAATCGATGTGTGCGCTGCCACTTCGTCCACCAGTTTTTTGGCTGATACCTCGCCAAACCCTTCAAGATCCTGCAAATCGCCCTGTTTCAACTCGAAGAGATCGGCTGGCTCGCTCACCAACCCTTCCTGCATAAGCTGTTCGATGATCTTGTCGCCAAACCCACGAATATCAAACGCGGTTCGACTCACAAAATGGATCAACCGTGCCGACTGCTGAGCAAAACACTGGGGATTGCGACAGACCACCGCCACTTCGCCTTCGGCACGAGAAACAGCGCTATGACACATTGGGCACGTTTCAGGCATACGAAAACGGCTCTCTTTTCCTGTTCGTAGCTCTGGAAGAACGCGAATCACTTTTGGAATAATGTCCCCCGCTTTTTCCACGATCACCGTATCGCCGATCTTCAAGTCCAAACGTTCGATTTCGTCTTCGTTATGGAGAGAGGCGCGACTCACCGTTGTCCCCGCGAGCGAGACAGGCTCTAAATGCGCCACCGGAGTGAGCACTCCCGTCCGCCCAACCGACACGACAATATCCAGAACACGGGTTGTTCCTTGCTCGGCCGGAAACTTCCATGCCGCCGCGGCGCGCCATGTTTTGCCAACGACGCCTAATGACTCAAAGAGCTCATCATTATTCACGTTCACCACCACCCCATCAATCCAATACGGAAGATCCATGCGCTGCTTCCCGATCTCTTCTTGCAATGTGCGCACTTCCTTCAGTGAAGAACAAAAACGTACCCACGGACTCTGAGGAATGCCAAGGAGCGTCAACGCCGCATGCGCCTGTTCATGCGTGGTAAAACCATACTGTCCCACCAATGCGTATCCAAAGAAGGAGAGGCCGCGTTCAGCCGCAACGCGAGGATCGAGCTGGCGGAGTGAGCCTGCGGCTCCGTTTCGCGGATTTGCGAGCTTGGCTTCGCCACGAGCTTCGAGTTTTGCGTTCAACGTCTCTAACTGCGCACGCGTCATAAATACTTCGCCACGGATTTCGATACGAGGAAGCATCCCTGAAAAAAAGGCTCGAACCGCCCCCGCATCGATCGTTCCCGCAAACCGCTGGCAAAAGGCCTCGACTTCTCCTGCCTCGGGGATGCGCAATGTCCAGGGCAGTGATTCAATAGTACGAACATTGTGGGTCACATCTTCACCGATACGACCATCACCGCGAGTTGCCGCCCGAATCAGCTGACCACGTTCGTAGACAAGCGACACGGCCAACCCATCCATTTTCACCTCAGCAAAATACTCGAAGCGTCCGCCTGGCTGCAGTTTTCGCAAACGTTCTTCCCACGCCTGAAGCTCTTCAAAGCTAAATACGTCCTCAATGGACAACATACGAACCTCGTGTGGAACCTTCACAAATCCCTCGAGTGCCTTGCCCGCAACGCGCTGCGTAGGAGAATCGGGAGTGATGAGCTCGGGATACGCTTGTTCCAGCTCGTAGAGCTCGTGTTTCAAACTGTCGAGCGCCGCTTCAGAAATCGAAAGCGCATCGAGTACGTGGTATTCGTATCGATAACGCTCGATGGCTTCGCGAAGCTTGGGAATTCGGACTTCTGCCTCAGGACGTGACAGCATACGGGCTTAGTGTACGGAACCAGACCCCCTCTTGCCAAGCCGCTTCTGCTTTGCTACCCTTTTAGCACAAAACATTCGCTGAGGTGGTGAAACTGGCAGACACACTACCTTGAGGTGGTAGCGCCCGAAAGGGCATGGAGGTTCAAGTCCTCTCCTCAGCACCATGAAAAACCCCGCTTTCTCAAGCGAGGTTTTTCGTATCCAGAATCCCTCTTATAAACAAATAGACAAAGCTCCTCGCTTTGATCAACGAAAAGCTTCGTATAAAAAAGGCGCGTCTAGATAACGCGTCTCAGAACGGTCAGCCGTACCGACGCTTGTTCATGGTCATCTTCACCGGCTCCTTTCCTTTTTCGATGACAAGCACCGTGTTCCGTGGGTCCTTCAGCGTCTTCTCCAT
>CALBSL010000221.1 GCA_937968025.1 uncultured bacterium | reverse complement strand
TGCCACAGTGAGTAAGGCCACTGCCTGGCCCTGCGATTCAGCGATGACGCTAACGTCATTTGCAAATTCGCCCCCGTTACGTCTGGTGATCTCTGTACGAATTGTATTCCATGTCGCAGAGACAATCTCTTTCTGAAGCTTCAACACGCCGTCCGCAGCGCTTTCCTGCGATTGCTGTTGTTGGTTTTGCTGCTGCCCGCCGCCAAAGCCACCCATACCACCGGCACCACCAAAAAAAGTTTCAAAAATATCGCCAAAGCCACTAAATCCGCCAAAAGAACCGTACCAATACCAACGCGCGTACTCCAGTGCAACGTCATGAATGCTAGAGCATACGCAATCGAGGCATGCGCCGAAGGAAAACTCATCGTGTGAGGACGAGGAACAAGCACAGCTAATGAAGGATCGAGCAAAAATGGACGCGTACGACCAATAATAATTTCAGCCCCAAACACAAGAATAGATGCAAGCAGGGTGGACCACATAATTTCAACAAGCGCATGACGCGAAAGACTACCCCAACGCCAAGCCACTAATACAACCAACGGCAAGACGAATATGCACCAACGCGCACATATAACCACAAAAATCTGCCCCCAAGGATGGGAAAACCAACGCTGAATCTCATGCATGATAGTTAATTCCAAAGACATGCAGGAAGTATAGCGTACCTTAATCACTTCTTCATCTTCGCATCGATGGTCTTGTACTTATACTCACACAAATCTCTTACGGGACATCGCCAGCACTGAGGAATAATCGGCTTGCAAACATCCCTGCCAAATTGCACAAAAATCCTATTCACGGTTCCCCAAAGTTCTTCTGGCACACCCTGCATAAGCTCGCGTTCGACTTTCACGACATTCCTTCCCCTCGCCCATCCTAATCGCTTTGAAATGCGAAACACGTGCGTATCAACGGCCATCGCTGGAATCCCAAACGCATACCACAGCACGCAGCTCGCGGTTTTTCTGCCGACACCGGCAAGCTCCACTAGCTCCGCCATCGTGGCAGGCACGCGTCCAGCGTGGCGTTCAATGAGCTGTTGCGCGAGTTGTCGCACGGCTTTCGCTTTCGATCGAAACAAGCCGATCGTTCCAAGCGAGCGTTCGAGATCCTGGACCGAGGCCTGCGCAAGGTCGCGCAACGTTGGAAAGCGCATTCGTAGTGGGCCATACACCTGCAGCACTTGTTCATCTCGGGTTCGTGCCGAGAGCAACGTCGCGATCAACGTGTCTTCAGGCGTTCCAAAATCCACCATCGCTTTGCCAGGATACCGACGAGAAAGCTCGTTGATGATGTGCACCGCCTCGTCTACCGGCATCCGCTTCATACCAAGCTGCGACCGGTCATATCGGGAGCAGGCGCGATCCCAAGCAAGGCGCAAACAGTTGGTGCCACATCCGCCAACATCCCCGAGGGCGGAGTAAACGAGAGATCTCCACCAATCACATCGCCTGTCGAGGCTTTCTGCCCTTCAAGTGACGCTGCAACCACCACGCATGGCACAGGATTTGTTGAGTGCTCCTTATCCATGGCTCCCGTCACCAAGTTCTTGACCTCTTCTGCATTGCCATGATCCGCCGTGATGACCAGAGCACCACCAACAGCAAGGAGCGCATCAGCAATGCGACCGATCGCCTTATCCATCGCTTCGCAAGCAAGAACGGTGGCCTGTTCATTCCCCGTGTGCCCCACCATATCCGCATTCGCAAAATTCACAGCGATAAAATCATACGATTGCGCCAAAACCTCTTTCACCACCCGCTCTGTCAACGCCACCACCGACATTTCCGGCTGCAGGTCATACGTAGACACGGCGGGCGAAGGAACAATCACTCGATCCTCGCCCGAAAACGGCTCTTCACGCATCCCATTCAAGAAGAACGTGATATGAGCATACTTTTCCGTCTCGGCGATATGCAACTGTCGCAACCCCGCATCGGACACAACCCGCGCAAGACACGTATCAATCACATGCGGCGGATACGCTACATCGAGCGGGAGATCTTTTTCGTACTCCGTCATCGACACGAAGGTGAGCTGGTCAAGAAACGGTCGCGGGAACTTTTCGAACCCGGGCAACACAAACGCCTTGGTGAGTTCACGGGCACGATCAGGACGAAAATTGAAAAAGATGACGGCATCCCCCGGCTGGACAGGACCAACCGGCGCTCCATCGCGCGTGATGACCGTTGGTACAAACTGCTCATCAAGAACCTTCTGAGCGTAGGAAGCCTCGATGGCCGCAATCGGATCCGTTGCCTGTACCCCCTGCCCAAGGGC
>CALBSL010000220.1 GCA_937968025.1 uncultured bacterium | reverse complement strand
GCGTCTACGTTTGATCGGGGAACCGTTCCGCATGATCTCGAAGAGGTTCGTATCGGGGTGCGGTATGACCTTTCTGAGGACGTCTTGTTGGTGCAGGCGACAGCCGTGTATGGGCCGTTCCGCTTCTCGCTGTTTTCTGAAACCGTAAAATCCAACGACACCTATCAAGATGAGCGAGGGCATACGCATGTGCCTAATCGCGATCTTGCGAGTGAAGCGGAGGCGAAGGCTTGGTTTGCTTCGGTGCTTGAGCGTGGGACGGTCGATGCAGAGGGTGCCTTGCTCATCGAGGGCGAGGAGATGTACGCCTTTATCAAGCAGACCTATCCCGAGATTGAATTCCGCTATCCCATTGATCTTGACCCGTCTGCACAGGACATCATGCGAGTGATGCAAGAGCCAATCGAGGGGGTGTGGTCGTCGCGTTTGCAATCAGGGGTGAACCTTTTTGCCTTTTCGGTGAATTTTCATTGTCAAAATACGCAGGTACCGATGGAGCAGATTAAGGCGATGGTCGAACGTGGCAAGCCGTTTTTACGCCTTGAAGACGGTCGATTTGTCGAACTTGGAAACCGAGATGAGTTAGAAACGCTTGTAGAAGTCATCAAGAAGGCGAAGAAGCAGGGGGCTGAGTACCTCATTCCGTTGTATGAAGCGCCGGGTTTTTTGTCGCTGTTTGAGCGATCACGACAGCAGCAGCTCTCGTTGATGGACGAACGGTTTCGTGCCTTTGTGCAGGAATCTTCACATGGGCGAGTGCTGAATACGGCGCATCTTCCAAGCTCGCTTGAGGCGCTGCTTCGTCCGTATCAGAAAGATGGGGTGGCTTGGATGCAGTTCCTGCAGAAATACGGGTTTGGCGGGATTTTGGCGGACGACATGGGGCTCGGAAAAACGGTTCAGGTTCTTACCCTGCTTGAAACGTGTCGTGCGAATGCGAAAAAACCAACGTTGATCGTGTGTCCTAAATCGTTGATGCGCATGTGGGAACTTGAAGCAAAGAAATTCACCCCGGAACTTCGTGTGCGGGTGATTGATGGCACCGTTGGGGAGCGCGCGGCGATGATTCGTGACCCTGGGGATACACACGTGTTCATCACCTCGTATTCATTGCTGCAGCGTGATCTCGCTGTATACCATGCGAGCGAAGCAAGCTTCTTTTTAATGGTGCTCGATGAAGCGCATTCGATCAAAAATGCTGATACCAACACGGCGAAAGCGGTAAAACTGTTGCCTGCTGAGCATCGCCTTGCTCTGACGGGTACGCCGCTGGAAAACGGTGTGCAGGAGCTCTGGTCGATTTTCGACTTTTTGATGCCTGGTTTTTTGGGGGATGGCGACATGTTCCGCAAGCGCTATGGCCGGCCAATTCAGGAGTTGCAAGATCAAGAAGCGTTAAAGAAGCTCCGTGCTCGCGTGGGTCCGTTTATGTTGCGTCGCACCAAAGAATCGCAACTCAAGGACTTGCCGCCAAAAATCGAACAAACAAGTCCCTGTTCGCTCACCGCCGAACAGCTCGTGCTTTATTCTCGTGTTCTTGAAGATGCGAAGCGCAGCGTCTTCGAGGCGGTTGAGGCGAAAGGATTTGAGCGGTCAAAGATCGATATTCTCGCCGCCCTCACCAAGCTTCGTCGCGTGTGTGATCACCCGCACCTCCTAGAAGCGACCTTGCCGCGCACGGAAGAGCTCTCCGGTAAGATGGGCTATGCGCTTGAATTGATTCGTGAGGCAGTGGATGGCGGACACAAAATCCTGCTCTTCAGCCAGTTCACGTCCATGCTCGATATTATTCGTGAATCGCTTGATCGTCAGGATATCGGCCATTGTACGATTGAAGGAAAAACGCGCGATCGCCAGGCGGAAGTAGAGCGCTTCCATACCGATCCAAACGCTTCGGTGTTCTTGTTGAGCTTGCGTGCTGGTGGAACGGGGTTGACGCTCACCCCGGCAGATATCGTCATCATGTTTGACCCATGGTGGAACCCGATGGCGGAACAGCAGGCCATGGACCGTGCCCACCGTATCGGGCAGACCAAGACCGTGAACGTCTATAAACTGGTCACGCAAGGCACGATCGAAGAAAAAGTCATGGAATTACAAACAAAAAAGCGCAAACTCTTTGACGCGCTCGTTTCGGAGAATGCGGAAGCGATGAAGGGCCTCTCCTGGGAAGAGGTGCGGCAGTTGTTTGTGTAATGCTCTTTCTTTTGCTAGGCTCTATCCACTATGCAAGGCATTAATTTGTACAAGGAAGTCCCTTGTGGAACCCCTGAAGAGTTCAATGTGGTGGTGGAAGTGGTGAAGGGAACGATGAATAAGATCGAATACGACGAGCAGGGCGGGTATTTTAAGCTTGATCGCGTGCTTCATCAGCCAACGTTCTATCCGTTTGACTACGGTTTTATCCCACAAACGCATGGTGGAGATGGTGATGCGATTGACGTCTGCTTGCTCCTTACGCAGCCAACCTTTCCAGGGTGTGTCGTGAAGGCGCGTGCTATCGGGATTATTCAGATGGAAGACCAGGATGGGGTCGATGACAAGATTATCGCGGTCCCAGTTGGAAAAGTAGACCCTCGCTTTAACGAAATTGCGTCGTTTGAGCAGTTGCCAGCACACGTGCAGGAGGAGTACACGATCTACTTCAAGGAATACAAGAAATTGGAAAAGAAAAAGTACGATCTCATCAATATCAAGGGCGTTGCTGGCGCAGAAGCCGCACGTACCGCGATCAAGCAGGCGATGGAAGCCTATTCTTCTGAACATGCTGCCTAGCGTTCTCCAGATTCGAAAAGCTCGGGTGACTCGTCTTTGGCGAGCGACGCCCGAGCTTTTCACATTAGATCGGAAGAGCGTCGTGTAGGGAAAGAGTGTCTTCGCCTGTGTAGATCT
>CALBSL010000219.1 GCA_937968025.1 uncultured bacterium | reverse complement strand
CGATTATTAATACCTATTCAAAATCACAAACGCTTGTTGAGAAGACTCGTCTTCTTACGAAAGATGGAAAACTGTATCGCCTCGATCGTCGTGTGGTGATTCCTGCGGGTGATCGCGCCACGGTTTCGGTCACCGCTGATCAGCCGGGAGAAGCGTTTGCTATCGGTCCAAGTGCATTTACCATCCCGGGTTTGTGGATCGATCTGCAAAAACTGATCTACGCAGAATCTTCCGAAGCGTTCACCGTGGCCCCGACTGTTGGTGGAACGCCTACGCCGGCACCCGTTCCGGCTCCAACGCCTACGCCGGTGCCAACTTCAACCGTTCCTCGTGGTGAGCGAACGATTGTCACCCAGCAGAACATCGATGAAGCGTATGAATCGCTCACGCAGCAGGTTGTTGAGCAGGCAAAAAAGCTGCTATTGGCGAACATGAACGATGCTCGGTTCACCGGTGCCGCCTACTTTGTGAATACCACGTCAAAATCTGCCACGGCTCGACCTGGGCAGGCGGCCGAGAGCTTTACCGCGCAAGTAGATGTTGAGGTGATCGGTGTCTTCTATTCGGCGGATGATATGCAACAGCTTATTCGCACGCGATTGCGCGAGAAGCTGCCAGAAGGGCAGGAATTCCTGCCATTCACTGAGCAGGACTTCGTCTACGTGCCTGAATCGGTGGACAAAGAGGGCGAACGTGCGCGGTTACGAGTGATCACGAACGCAGAATATCGCTTGATTCCAAGCACGCCCGCACTGGCGCCGTCGGCTATTGCTGGGCAGTCCAAAGGTGATGCGGAACGGTATCTTGAGGGGATCGAGGGGGTAGAGAAGGTAGACATCACGCTACTGCCTGGGTGGATCGGCAAAATCCCTCGAATGACGGATCGGATCAAAATGGAGGTAAAATAAGCCAAAACATTGACCATTTACCTACGCCCTGGCAAGATGCCAGGGCGTATGCCTATCTCTCTTGAAATGCGTCGGCACAGCGCCGCCCATGTAATGGCGGCTGCGTTGCAGCGACTCTTCCCTGACGCGAAATTTGGCGTTGGGCCAGCTATTGAGCACGGATTTTATTACGATGTTGATCTTTCTCGTCCGCTGACGACGGAAGATCTCACGCGTATTCAAGAGACGATGGCCACCATCGTGAAAGAAAACCCAGCATTTACCCGCGAAGAACTCGCGATCGATGAAGCGATTGCGCTGTTTCAGGGTCTTGGTCAGGTGTATAAGGTGGAACTTCTCACTGATCTCAAAACAAAAGGCACGACCGCGGTGAAGGATGTCGGCGATGAATTTGATGCAGCGAGCGTCAATTCGGTGACGGTCTATCGTACAGGTTCCTTTGTGGATCTTTGTCGAGGGCCTCACGTCGAAACGGCTAATCAGATCGGTGCCGTAAAGCTGACGAAGATCGCCGGAGCTTATTGGCGCGGAAAAGAGTCAAATCCTCAGCTACAGCGCGTATACGGCTGGTGTTTTGCCACGCAGGAAGAGCTTGATGCCCATGTGAAGATGGTGGAAGAAGCGGAGAAGCGCGACCACAAAAAACTCGGTCCCGAACTTGATCTGTTCACGTTCTCTGATCTTGTTGGACCTGGCCTTCCACTCTGGACGCCTCGCGGAACATTGCTGCGAAACTTGCTCGACACGTATGTATGGGAGTTGCGTCAACGGCACGGGTATATGCGCGTTGAGATCCCGCATATCACCAAGAAAGAGCTCTATATTACCAGCGGTCATTGGGACAAGTATAAAGACGATCTATTCCGCGTGGTGACTCGTGAAGGGCACGAATTTGCCATGAAGCCGATGAACTGTCCTCATCACACGCAGATCTATGCGCGCAAGCTCTGGAGCTACCGCGAACTGCCACAGCGCTACGCAAATACGACCACCTGCTACCGTGATGAACAGTCTGGAGAACTTTCCGGTCTGTCCCGCACTCGTGCCTTCGCTCAGGATGATGCCCACGTGTTCTGTCGGATGAGTCAGGTGAAAGAAGAATTCCTCCACATCTGGAAGATCGTGTATGAATTCTACGGATCGTTTGGCTTCAATCTGCGCGTGCGGCTTTCGCTCCATGATCCAGCACATCCAGAAAAATACCTTGGCGATCCAGAGCGTTGGGCGCTCGCTGAAGGCATGCTCCGCGATATCGCAAAGGAGCAGGGCGCAGATGCGTTTGACGGTATTGGCGAGGCGGCATTCTACGGTCCAAAAATGGACTTCATGGCAAAGGACTCCCTGGGACGTGAGTGGCAAGTAGCAACCATCCAGCTCGACATGAACATGCCAGAACGATTTGATCTGGTGTGCGTGAACGAGGCGGGTGAGCGAGAACGGATTGTCATGATCCATGCTGCTATCATGGGTTCGATTGAGCGCTTCCTTTCGATCGCGATCGAGCACTTTGGGGGTTCATTCCCGCTCTGGCTCGCTCCAACGCAGGTGTTGGTTGCGTCGGTGGCAGATCGCTTTGCGGAGCCAATGCATGAAATCGCCAAATGGTTGCAAGCGTCCGGTATGCGCGTGGAAATCGACGATTCATCGGAATCGGTCGGAAAGAAGATTCGCAAAGCCGAACAGATGAAGATCCCAGTGACGCTGGTGATTGGGGAAAAAGAAGCGTCAGGACAACCATTCATGGTACGCGTTCGTGGGGAAGAAGCGCAGCATACGCTCGATCGTGAGCAGCTCCTCGCCTTCCTGCGAGAGCGCATACAGAGCAAGAAGTAATAAAAAAGAGGCATCACGCCTCTTTTTTGACCCTACTGACGCTGCCAGCGAGTGGCGCTCGTCCAGGATTCGCGTCCATTCTTTGAGAGTATTCGGGCATTGATGAAGACCTCGCTTCCAAGGGGGTAGTTTCGTCCGAGGAGGGGTGCTTGGCAGAAGGAAAGACCGGCTTCTTCCTCGCTGCAGGTCTGCTCGATTTTGCCGTTGACCCAAATCTCAATCGATTCAATGCCACCTGCATGATACGCAGCTACGGAATAGAGTCGAAGATCTGGCCCGTAAAAGGCTTGAGTGGTGCTAGAAGGTGTGCTCCAGGTGGTCGAGCCGATCTGTGTTCGCTGATCGGTTTCCCATCGTAGCCCAGCTGGCATACGCCCTGGTTCCGTCGCAGGAAGAGTGATGGTTGCTGGCCCCGGTTCGCTGGTCACCGTTAATCGAAGGAGACGGCTATCCGCGACGTTTCCTCTCCGATCGATTGCTCGTGCGAAAAAGAGCGTTTCCGTGGACGTTGGTTGCGTGGTCCAAT
>CALBSL010000218.1 GCA_937968025.1 uncultured bacterium | reverse complement strand
AGTGGATCGAGCCGGTATTCGCGAACAAATGCGCGTGGCACGAGTCGTTGATTTAGCGGGAAAAATGTTGGAACGGCTCTGGCCTGATGCTCGGGCGAGTTATATCCGTGTAGCATCGTTTACAAAGGGGGAGCTGGTGCTCGAGGCAGCGAATGGATCGGCGGCACAAGCCCTCCAGCTGCAGGCCATGCAGCTCCAGAACGCCATCAATCACGAGCTGCATGAGAAAATGGTGCGGGTGGTTCGTGTTCGTCTGAAGGCGTGAATGCTGGTATACTCCTCGCATGACGTTTCGAGGGTATTTTCTTGCGATGGGGGGAGCTACGGCGTTTGCGTGGCTCGCCTGGGTGTTGGTCGTGTGGCGGATGAATCCTGATGAGGCCGGTCTCGCCGGGCTCGTCGCCTTTTTTCTGACGTTTGGTCTTGGTCTTGTGGGGGTGTTTGCCACGGGAAGTATGGCGTATCGCGTGCTGGTCTTGCGTCGTTCAGTGATTCTTCGCGAAGCACGGATTGCGTTTCGGCAGGCCTTGCTGCTCGCTCTTGCTGCGTGTGCATTTCTCATTCTTGCCTCGCAAGATGTGTTCGTTTGGTGGACGGCGCTCCTCACCTTCTTGGTGTTTGGTGGGATCGAATATCTCGCCTCATCCCTTGATCGTCACAGCCGCACTTGATTGATTCGCCTTTTTCTGCCGCATTTCGTATGATGTGCCGGTATGTTCGGCTCACTTCTCCAGCGATTCACCAAACGCATCGGTATTGACCTGGGTACTTCGACCACCCTTGTGCACGTGCAAGGCCGCGGCGTTGTGGTCTACGAGTCTTCTGTCGTGGCGGTGAATCGTCGCACCGGACAGGTGATGGCGGTTGGTGAAGATGCGCGAGTGATGCTTGGCAAAACCCCGCCTCATATTTTGGTGACGCGTCCGCTTCAGCGGGGAATTATTGCGGATTTCGAGGTGACCGAGAAAATGCTCCGTTACTTTTTTGATCGTGTCCACGAAGAAAGTTCCATGATCGTCCCTCGTCCAAGTGTGATCATTTCCGTTCCATTGGAAGTGACGGAGGTCGAGCGCAAAGCCGTTGGTGATGCGGCAATGAGTGCTGGGGCTCGTGAGGTGTTGGTGGTTGAAGAGCCGGTGGCAGCAGCGATTGGCGCGGGTCTTCCTATTTCTGATTCCGTCGGGAATATGGTGGTGAATATCGGCGGTGGAACCACAGAAATCGCCGTTATCTCCTTGAATGGTATTGTGACGTCCAAGAGTATTCCGGTGGCGGGTGAGGAGCTGAATAAAAATATCATGTTGTATGCACGTGACGTGTTTAATCTGCTTCTAGGCGAACGTGTGGCGGAAGAAATGAAGCTCGCTGTTGGATCGGCAGTCGAGCTCTCTGAGCCGCTGCAGGTTTCGATGCGTGGGCGTGATCTTGTGAGCGGACTGCCTCGTGAGATCATGGTCAATGATGCGCAGATTCGTGAAGCCATGGCGCGTTCCATTAAGTTTATCGTTGATCACGTGAAATCCATTTTAGAGGTGACGCCTCCGGAACTGGTGGCTGATATCTACCAGCGGGGGATTGTGCTCACGGGCGGAGGCGCCTTGCTCCGTGGGATGGACGAAGCAATTCATCGTGGAACGGGACTCCCTGTGCGTGTAGCGGAAGATCCAATCACGGCGGTTGTTCGTGGGACGGGCATTCTGCTCGAGAAGCCTGAATTGACGCGCGACGTCGCCTTTCCAGCGACGGATCGAATGATGGGCACCTAAGCTATGCGCAATTCCTGGAATGAGCCAACGCGTACTCGAGCCTGGTGGATCGTGATTCCGCTCTGCGGTGCCCTGGTCTTCATTCCGGCGCTCCGTTCTCGTGCTGAGCGTGTCATTCACTGGATTGGTACGCATTCTATTGGCATCGTCACCGGTATCAGAACTCGAACGGCGTCTACGGAAGGAGAGCGAGCTCGATTGCTGCAGGATCAGTTAGCGACGATGGTGGTCAGTTCCGCGCGCCTCGCCGCCCTCGAAGAGGAGAATTTGTTGCTGCGCCAACAGGCAAAAGTGTCGCCGCAGTCAGGATTTGAGATGGTTGGCGCACAGGTGGTTTCGCGTCTTATGGAGCCGGATCGATCGATGATTGTGATTGATCGCGGTCGACAGGACGAGGTTGAGGTTGGACAGGCGGTACTCGCCGGAGAAGGGGTGATTATTGGAAAGATTATTTCGTTAACAGAGCGAACGGCCACCGTGCAACTCGTGACCGATCCCCGCAGTCGATTTGCGGCCACCCTGAGCGGTGAAGCTCGGCTGCTTGGAGTGGTTGAAGGTCGAGGGAACGGCGCTGCTCGCATGACGTACATTCCGGCCTCGCAACCCATCAAGAAAGATCAGATTGTGGTGACAGCAGGTACAGAAGAAAAAATCCCGCCACACCTTCCGCTTGGTCTGGTGAATGCGGTTGAAGGCAAAAATACGGATCCGTTTGTCTCAGCGGTGCTCGAGCCGCTGCTGCCGCTTGATCGCTTGCGTTTTGTGAGTATTCTTCGACCGGCACAGCGGTCTGGTTCATAACTATGATGCAGCTTTTCCTCACGCTGCTGTCGCTCGTGCCGGTTACGGCCTGGGAGCTGCACGGGTCGGCCTACGTCCCTTGGTGGGCGCAAGCCATGCCGCTCTGGCCGTGGTTTGTGACGGCGATGTGCTTAGAGATGGACCGGCGACGAGTGCTTGCCGCTTGGATCGCGGTCTGTACCTGGATCGTGCTCCTCACGGGTCGGTTGCCACTCCTCGTATTGACGATGTCGCTCGCTCTCGCGGTTGCACATGTGCTGCTCAAAACATGGGTATCGCCTCGATCGATGTGGGGCGCCCTCGCCCTCGCCTGGATTGGCCGCTTGCTCATGGTGGTGGGTGAGTTGACGCGGTACTGGTGGCAAGACGGGTGGCAGCTCGTGGATTGGTCGGTGCAATGGCGGTCAACCGTGATTCGGTTGGTATGGGATGCGGTCTTCGTGATGGTTGGACTGCGGTTAGCGCTCTGGCTACGCAAGCGTCTTCAGCCCTACATTTCGCTCAGTAGTCGTCATGTATGAGTCTTATCGATCGATTTTTCCCTCCTGCAGAGCGGTTACGCTCGCCTTTGCGTGTCCAATTGGATTCGCCCGCCTCAATCCAGCACGAACAGCTGTATGAAGAGCAGCAGATGCACGTGGAAGGACGGCCATTGTTTGTGGGATTTGGGTTTTCCAAAGGCGCGTTTTTCCGCGCGGGCATGGGCGTTGTGTGTTTATTGCTGATCCTTGTTGGTCGTGCCGCCTGGATGCAGGGGAGCGTTGAGGCAAAGACCTATCAAGCCATGGCCGAACAAAATCGCCTTCGCATGGTACCCGTCTGGCCTCGGCGCGGCGTTATTCGTGATCGACGAGGGGTGGTGTTAGCCGAGAACGCCCCACGATTCCAGGTGACGCTTGTCCCTCGGGATCTTCCGTTGGCTCGAGATGATCGCGACGGGGTGATTTCTGAGGCGTCTCGTCTGCTTGGGTTGGGGTTCACGGAACTTGAAACGATGGCGGCCGTCACGGGCACGCGGATGGATGAGCCGGTGCTGGTGGCAGATGCGCTGCCGTATGAAGCGTCATTGGCGTTGGCGGTTCGGTTGCCGGAGTTGCCTGGATTCACTCTCGAGGCACGTCCGAAGCGGTCCTATCCGCAATCAAAAGAGGTGCAAAGTTTGGCACATATTTTGGGATACGTTGGGAAGATTTCCGAGTCGGAACTCGCCACGCGACGATCTCAAGGGTATCGGCGTGTTGACGAGCTTGGGAAAACGGGGATCGAACGTACGCAAGAAACGACGCTGCGTGGCCAGGTAGGAGTGAGAACATATGAGGTGGATGCTCGCGGTCGACTGAAGGACATCGTTCGAGAAGAGGCGCCGGTGGATGGCCAGGATGTCACCTTGACGCTTGATCTTCGTCTGCAACGAGCGGCGGAAGCTTCGCTCAGTGCATCGTTGAAGGCGTTGTCGTTATCTCGTGGGGCGGTGGTGGCGATGGACCCACGCAACGGAGAGATTCTCGCGCTCGTCTCGCTCCCTGCCTACGATAACAATGCCTTTTCTGGGGGCGTTTCATCGACGGTCTATCGCGCGCTCGCGAATGACGAACATCAGCCGTTATTTGCGCGAGCTGTCGCTGGCGCGTATCCATCTGGTTCGACGGTGAAGATCGTTGTTTCGGTGGCGGCGTTAATGGAGCGGGTGATCACCGAGAAAACGACGGTCCTCTCCACGGGCGGCTTGCGACTCGGTCAGTGGTTTTTTCCGGATTGGAAGGCGGGTGGTCATGGAACGACCGATGTCCGAAAAGCGATCGCTATGTCGGTGAATACGTTTTATTACATGATCGGTGGCGGGTATCAGTCGTTTCAGGGGATGGGTCCAGAGGCACTCGCGCGTTGGATGCAAGCCTTTGGCTTGGGAGCAAAAACAGGGATCGATCTCACAGGAGAATCGGCGGGGTTCGTGCCGACGCGTTCCTGGAAAGAAACGCAGCGCAAACAACCGTGGTATGTGGGGGATACGTACAACCTCTCTATCGGACAGGGGGATTTGTTGGTGACGCCGCTGCAAGTCGCTCGGTACACCGCGGCGATCGCGAATGGCGGGGACCTCGTCACGCCCCATCTTCGCCAAGATACAGATGCTCCACGTACTCCGACCGGTGCCACCGCCGAGTTTGTTCGTGTGGCGCAAGAGGGGATGCGTGATGCGGTGACGACGGGTTCGGCTCGTGGATTATCGGTGCTTTCGGTGTCATCCGGGGGAAAAACGGGCACGGCGCAGTGGAATAGCAACCGGAATACCCATGCCTGGTTCACGGCGTTTGCTCCGTATGAAGCGCCTGAAATCGTGGTGACGGTGTTGGTTGAGGAGGGTGGAGAAGGCTCGAGTGTGGCCGTGCCTATTGCCAGAGAAGTGCTCCGGGCCTGGGCGCAATGGCGGTCGATTCCTGAGTAGAAGAGCGGATATTTGACAATCTAGACAAGGTTTTTTACTGTAGGGAAGTACGGTTATTACGCGTGAATTTCGTGCGTGTCAGACCGTCTTTCTTTTTTCTGTCTCTATGCACATGCACTATCTCACCCCGCAGGGCCTCGCTCAACTCCAGCAAGAACTGGAGGAGTTAAAGCTCGTCAAACGTCCACAGACGATTAAGCGTATTGAAGAGGCGAAGGCCATGGGCGACCTCTATGAAAACGCTGAATACGACGATGCGAAAGAGGCGCAAGCGATGGTTGAGGCGCGTATTTATGAGATTGACGAAATTTTGAAAAGCTATCAGCTCATTGACGATGCGGCTGGCGCGAAAAAAGTTCGCGTTGGTTCCACGGTGCGTCTTGACGTGCAGGGCAAGGAACGAACCTACACGATTGTTGGTTCCAATGAAGCTGATCCGCTTGCTGGCAAAATTTCGAACGAATCGCCGATTGGACGAGCGTTGCTTGGAATTGCTCCCGGTGAATCCGTGAAGGTACAGACGCCGGGTGGCGAAACGGTGTACAAGATCGTGAGCATCTCGTAAGCTTTTCCCATATGCTGCTTGATGAACGTGCTGTCCGTCTCGAGAAGCTCGAGCGTCTTCGTGCGCTCGGGCTTGATCCGTATGCTGTTGAGCCGCAGCGATCAGCTACCTGTGCTGAGGCACACGCTTCGTTTGAGGCATGGTCGGCGGAGGGTCGTTCCGTCACGCTCGCTGGCCGACTCCTCACCGTTCGTGTGCACGGCGGAATGATGTTTGCCGATCTTGTGGACGAGTCCGGAAAGCTGCAACTCGCCTTCAAGCAAGACGAGCTAGGAACGCCCTTCGACACGTTCCGCGACTGTATTGATCCGGCAGATATCGTTGAGGCGACAGGGGTGCTTTTCACCACTCGTCGCGGAGAAAAGAGCTTGCAAGTGCAGTCTTGGCGTCCACTCACGAAGGCACTCTTGCCGTTGCCTGAAAAATGGCATGGATTGCAAGATATCGAAACCCGCTATCGGGCTCGTGAACTCGATCTTCTGTCCAATGAAGAGGTGCGTCAGCGGTTTATTGTGCGTTCGAAGCTCGTGGCGGCACTCCGACGGTTTTTTGATGCGCGTGGGTTTCTCGAGGTTGAAACGCCGATGCTTCATCCGATTCCTGGCGGTGCCAACGCTCGGCCATTCGTGACGCATCACAACGCGCTCGATGCCGATTTTTATCTGCGCATTGCGCCAGAGCTCTACTTGAAGCGGCTGCTTGTGGGTGGTTTTGAGCGGGTCTACGAAATCGGTCGGAGTTTCCGTAATGAAGGGATTGATCACACGCACAATCCTGAATTCACGATGCTTGAACTCTATTGGTCCTTCGTGAAGCGTGAGCCATTCCTCGCCTTTTTGGAAGAGATGGTCTCGACGATGGTGTCTGCAGCGATGGGATCGACCGAAGTGGTCACGCCAGAAGCAACGTTTCAATTTACGGGGCCATTCCCACGTGTGACCTTTCGCGAGGCAATCTTGCAAGCGACGGGCATCGATATCGATCTGCTCAAAACGGATACAGCCGTGCGTGAAGCGGTCGCGAACGCAGGACTTCGTATCGATCTTTCAAAGGCGGTAGGGTTGAGCGAATGTCTCGATGAGCTCTACAAGAAAACCGCTCGTGCGGCGATTGTTCAGCCAACCTGGGTGCTTGATTATCCTGCGGAAATGAAGCCACTCGCCAATGTATCTCGTGAGGATGCGACCAAGAGCGCATGTGCACAGCTCGTCGTTCAGGGAGCAGAAGTGATCAATGCTTACTACCATGAATTGCACGATCCGATTATCCAGCGTGAGCGTTTGGAGGAACAGGAGCGTCTTGCGGCCTCCGGAAGCGAAGAAGCGCAGCGATTGGATGGGGGCTTCCTAGAAGCGCTTGAACATGGTATGCCACCGACAAGCGGGATGGGGATGGGGATTGACCGCTTTGTCTCGCTGATGACGGGAGCTGGGTCTCTAAAGGAGGTGATTCTCTTTCCTACGTTGCGTCCAACGCCACGTGGTTAGTTTCTATGCTTGATCCAAAATATATCCGTGACCATGTCGCGGAAGTCCGTGAAAACATCCGTCGCCGCCGGATGCAGGTTGATGTTGACGGCTACCTCGCTGCTGAAGAAGAGCGGCTCTCGCTCTTGAAGGAGGTCGAGGAGCTTCGACGTGAGCGAAATGAGGTGGCGCAATCTATGGCGAGCGCAACACCAGAGTCTCGTCCAGCACTCATCGAACGAGGGAAGGCGATTAAAGAGGCGCTGAACGACAAAGAAGAGCGCTTGCAGTCGCTCGAGCTTCGTGTGCGTGAGTCGTTGCTTCAGTTTCCAAACATGACGCATCCCGATGCTCCTGAAGGCGGCTCCGATGCAGAAAACCAGGAAATCGCTCGTGTGGGTGAGATTCGTCCGCTCACCTCGCCAAAATCTCATACGGAACTGGCGGAGATGCATGATTTGCTCGATTTTGAACGGGCGGCAAAAGTCACCGGCGCGAAGTTTTACTACGTGAAGCGTGATCTCTTGATTCTTGAGCAAGCGCTGATTTTGTGGACGTTGCAAGAGTTGCGTCGCGAAGGGTTTATCCCGATGGAAACGCCGGATCTTGCGAAAGACGAGGTCTTGCTTGGAACGGGGTATCAGCCACGTGGAAATGAAACGCAGATTTATTCCATCGAAGGAACCGACCTGTCTCTCGTTGGAACGGCAGAGATCACGATCGGGGGGTACCACAAAGACGAGATTCTCGAAGAATCTCAGCTTCCGCTGAAGTATGTGGGGCTTTCCCATTGTTTCCGCACGGAAGCTGGCTCGTATGGTCGCGAATCCTACGGATTATATCGCGTGCACCAGTTCAACAAAGTAGAGATGTTCGTGTTTTGCGCTCCATGGCAATCGGAAGCGATTCATGAAGAGATCCGTCGGTTAGAAGAGCGTCTCTTCACGAAGCTTGGGATTCCGTACCGTGTACTGAACATTTGTACGGCAGATTTGGGTGGTCCTGCCTATCGTAAATACGATCTCGAAGCCTGGATGTGGGGGAAAAAGCAAGGACAAGGTGATTGGGGTGAAGTGACGAGCGCCTCGAACTGCACCGATTTTCAAGCACGACGTCTCAACGTCCGTATTCGCAAGAATGATGGATCGCTTGAATATGCCCACACCCTAAACGGGACGGCGATCGCTC
>CALBSL010000217.1 GCA_937968025.1 uncultured bacterium | reverse complement strand
TCCGTACGTCCTGGTCCTGTCCTTGACGAGCCAGTTGAGCGCGGTGGGGCCCACCTCGTACGCGTACAGGAAGTGCTCGGTCGCTCCGGTGGGGGAGAACGAAGCCGTCCACGCCGTCCCGCCCGACCCCGCTGCCACGCCGTAGGTGGGCTCAGGTGAGTCGCCCCCGCTGGCCACGGTCCAAGCGGGCGGGGGCGTGCCGTCCGCTAGGAATGCGTAGTACTTGACGTTGAGGGGGTTCTGTTGGTAAGACCCGCCAGACGTCACGGCCCACAGCTCCTGCGGCGAAAGAGTTGCGGCGTAGATGCTGTCCTGGGTGCTGGTGCCCCCGACCTTCGTCCACATCGGGTAGCCGTTGAACGTCCCGTCAGAGCAGTAGGTCCCGTTGACAGCGGTGGTGCCCGCTCCCTCGAGTACTAGCGCTCCCTGGCACACCTTTGCTCCGATGGGGAACGCGTGCTCGACCTGCCCGGTCGAGGTGTTGAAGACCTCCTCGGTGACGAACAGCGAGGCGGTCTCAATGAGCCCTTCCGACACGAGTCCAACGTCGATCGCTCCCGACCAGCAGTCGGTCGCTTCGTCGTACTCCAGGTTGAGGAACTCCCCGTCCTTGTTGAAGAAGTTGAGGTACTTGTACACCTGTCAGAGGTTGAGCGACCGGTCGTTCTTGTCGACCGTGAAGTTGTAGAAGAACTGCAGCCTCTTGGCCGCGTCGGTCAGCCCGACGTACTGCCTGTCCAGCAGGGCAAGGAAGCCCGCGATGAGCGGGTTGGAGTAGATCCTCGGCGAGAGGAAGCGCGCGAGCAGCCCGGCCGACCCGTAGTCGTGCCCCCTGTGCAGGCCCGGGACCTGCAGCATCCGGCGGTATCTGGATGTGGGCGTCACCTCCTGAGCCTGTCTCTATTGGTGCGAGCGATGCGCGTACTGAGCGTCTCCTTGACGACCTCGCGGATCGACACGTTCAGCGGGCACTGCGTCTCGTCCGTGAGGCCGTCTGCGTAGTAGTTCCCGAAGCGGTCGTACCAGTCGCCGCGCAGCACTGGCATCTCGTTCTGTGCGATGATGATGTCATTGAAGTCGTCCAGCCCGAGGAGCGGGTCGTCGTCCGGTCCCAGCACCACCTTGCGCACCACCGGCGTGCGCAGCCCGCGGACGCGGTCGACCTGGTAGGAGACCGACTCGTAGCTACCGTCGATGATCGCCTTCTCGTTCTGCTCCGAGACGAACGCCATGTTCACCGAGTCGACACCCTCGACGCCTTCGACAATGGCAATGAGGTCCGACTTCGGGAGCTTGTCCCGGCGCTTCACGCTGAGCATGTAGTCGGTCACCACCGATATCACTTTCCCTCGTACTGCCTTGGGATCCGCCCAGTCAAACACGCGCAGGAACACATTCAGCGCGTACTTACGCACGACCGGGTCGACGATCTCAACCTCGGTGGACGCGACCATGCGGCCGGACTGGTGGAGGTAGGCCAGGAGCGCCCGCTTCTCGTCGGGGTCCAGGTACAGCGAGGTGAGCGGGGCCGAGTAGTAGTCGGTGTTCGTGGTGATCCGCCTGGCCAGGTCCGGCACCAGGAAGAGGTAGATCACGTTGTCGTCCTGGATGTAGTCGTCCCCGAACGTGGTGTAGGCGTCAACGTGCGCGAAGTTGAAGCGCGAGAGCAGGTGGACGTAGTTATCGGGTGCCGCCAGAACGTAGGACCGGGAGGTCTTCGGGGCGATGAGCTTCGTGAGCGCCGGATCCTCCCCGTCGGCCCCCAGGACGATCGCCTTGCTGAGAGTGGTGTCGAGCACCTCGTTCAGGTCCACCTCGTCCCCGTTGTTGGTCCACCCCTTGTCGGCCCACTCGAACTTCACGCCGCTCGACCTGGAGAGCACGTTCCCGCTGAAGCCGTCGGTCAGGACGTACTCCACGGTGATGTTCGACCCGAGCGGCGGGATGCTGCCGAAGTCCTCGTTCCCGAAGTAGAGGTCGATGCCGGACGAGAGCCCGGTCTTGACCATGCAGAGCTTCTCGCCCCTGCGCATGTCGTACAGAGAGTCGACGACCTCGTAGGGCTCACCGTTCACCTTCACGAACACCAACTCGTTCTCGATCGGCCGCTTGGCCTGGAACGCGAAGGACTGGAGTGGCCTGCCCGTGCCAAGCACGGTCTGCGACTCCAGCTCGCCCTGCACGATGGGCAGGTAGTGGAAGCTCCGGTCGGACAGGTCGATGCGGACGCTCTCCATAGCGTTGCCCAGCTGGACGAAGTAGGAGAGTCCCGCATTGTTGGTGCAGCGCAGCTTCGCCCGGTCCGGGAGCACCATGTAGGTGGCGTTCAGGTCGGACTGTGCGCTGGGCTTCAGCTTCACCTTGACCTCGCCGTGGGCGGACAACGAGCGCGTGGGGTTGTGCCCGGCCAGCCGCGCGAGGCCGTAGATGGCCCTCTGCTTGGTGGCGGTGGTCATGTTGAGCTCCACCAGCGCGTCCTCGATGTAGTAGAGGATGAGCTGCGCGAACTCCTTCATCGACTTCAGGATCTGTCCGAACGGCGACGCGACGCTGAAGTTGGACCTCTTCTGCGCGTAGTTCTGCGCCAGGTAGGTCTGGATGTCGTTCTCGGTCTCGGTGTAGCGGACCCGGTCTGGCTTCAGGATGCTCATGGCCTAACTCCTATTCCCAGCATCTTCGTGCCGTCTACTGTTATCTCCACGATCATGGTGTCGGCCACGCTGGTCACACGTGCCTCGGTCATGGCGAGTGTCCACTCCTGCAGTGCGGTCGCACGCGTGAAGCGCAGCTCGATGCGGCCGAGACCGCGGCCCGCGAGGCCGGCCGGATCGACCGCGATGCATGCGCCGCGGTGCTCGATGCCGCCGGCGTCGCCGTGCCGACCGCCGATGCGCTGCTCGAACTCGGAACGGATGAGCGCATCGTTGTTATGACGGCTGATCTCGCTGAGTCCACCCGAACACAGGCGTTTCGCGAGAAATTTCCAGAACGGTTTATCGAATGCGGCGTTTCAGAACAGAACATGGTTGGAATGGCGGCAGGTCTCGCGCTCAGTGGCAAAATTCCGTTTGTGAGTTCGTACGCCACCTTCATGCCTGGTCGCACCTGGGATCAGGTACGAGTCTCAGTGTGCTATTCCAATACCAACGTCAAACTCGCTGGCGCGCACGCTGGTCTTTCGGTCGGACCAGACGGAGCCACCCACCAAGCACTTGAAGACATTGCGATTACTCGCGTGCTCCCCAATCTTGTCGTGATCGTGCCTTGCGATTATCACGAAACGAAGCAGGCAACGCTCGCCATCGCTGGTATGGAAGGCCCTGCCTACGTACGCTTCACCCGTGAAAAAACCCCGCTCATTCTTGCCGAAGATGCGCCGTTTATTATTGGCAAGCATGCCATCCTTCGTTCTGGATCCGATGTGACACTCGTTGCCTGTGGACCTCTGGTCTACGAAACCCTTGTCGCCGCGCAACTTCTGCAGGAGCGTGGCATCGAAGCCGAGGTCATCAACGCGTCTACCCTCAAACCATTTGATGAAAAAACCCTCCTCAAGAGCCTCAAAAAAACGGGCTGCGCGGTGACCATTGAGGAGCACCAGATCCATGGCGGATTATTCGGCGCCGTGAGCGAAATCCTTGCCCGAGAGCTTCCCACTCCCGTCGAGCCGGTCGCAATGCCTGATTCTTTTGGCGAATCCGGCGAGCCAGCCGAACTGCTCCAAGCATACGGCCTCACCAGCGCCGCGATCGTTAAAGCGGCAAAACAGGCGATAAAACGGAAAGGGGCTTGAAAAAAGCACTTGTTCGTGCTAGGATGACAGTCCTCTCAGAACTTCGTTTCTGAGATTGGAGGAGCTATCATGCTGGACACGCCTACTGCATCGGACGGTGCTGCATTGCTTCGTAGCATTCTAGAAGCCATCAACAGCACGCGGCCACAAACGAGCGAGCTCGGTGAAGCCTACAACAAACTCACAGTGATCTGGGGGTTTGTGCAGCGCCACGCGAATCACTCTTCAATGGATGAGCCTCCCCTAGATGCGAAAGAGCCGATCAAGATCGATGTGTTCCCAAGCAGACGCGAGCTTCTTTTCTGCCTGAATCAGGTATTCGAGCGCGCTGGTGAAAACGGCCTTCTGACGATTCGAGTGACCGGATCCGCCGTTCTGCTGATCCACCGCCAGCCCATTCTTGATGGGCGAGGCCTGCGGTGCTCGATCTGCCTCATGAAGCTGAAGGCGCAAGCTTCAGCAAATATCCAACCGATCGGACTCAAGCTCCAGGACAACCTTTCCTGACGCGGCTTCAGCCCGTCTTTTTTTATTCTCTGGTTTCCGTATTTTCTTCTCTATCAACGCCCCTTTCCACCGGTTCTATATCCATACACATGCGAGAGCAGATCAACAGCGGTGCGAAGGAGCAAGAAGATCGTCACCGAGCCCCCAAACACAGGAATAGCCAGGAGCATGAAGTGCATGGGGATGATTCGCAGATATGGATCAAATTCAGGCGCGCCCTGAACAGGCTTCCAACGATGGTAGAAGAACGAATACAGGTGATGAAGAAAAAATGCGGCGATCCCCGTCAACACCAACGGCTCAGCCATGATGCGCCACGCCCCAGGAAAGAACCCGTTCAAAAACCAGGCGTAAATCCCATGAAATACTCCGTAGTGAAAGGTAAAGAAGAGGGCCGAGAACAGATTTTCAATGAATCGACCCAAGCTATCGAGCCATCCTCGACCATATTCCGTCTTGGTTGACCCAACAAGAAGATGAAAGAGCCCCACTACTCCAATCGCCACACTTTGCCCCCAGTACACCCACAGCACCGTCTCTAGCGCCCACCGTTGGGTGATGGCGAGAAAGATCGCAAACCCGTTTGCGGCAAGCAGCGTCCAAAATGAAGGGTCGCGATAGGTTCGAGACCCACGAACAAGAGGAATCATATCCCCAGTATACCAAATGCCCCACCAGAGTCCTTGAGTGCCGGCCTTGCCAAACCTCTGCTCGCCGAGTAGGCTGTGGCCACAACTCATGGGTGGATACCGAAGCGGTCAAACGGGACAGACTGTAAATCTGTTGGCCCTGCGCCTTCGAAGGTTCGAATCCTTCTCCACCCACCACGAAAAAACCCTCAATCTTTGAGGGTTTTTTCGTGGTGAAGGCTTGACGATGGCTCTTATTCGTGATAGCTTTTTACGGCTCACTTCCGAGCGAGAAGGACACCCGATGCAAACCCAGGCTTCTGACACCAATCCGTTCGTCACCCGCCTTCGGGCACTGTTCCCGAACAACCGAGATCCGCAGAACACCGACGAGAAGGTGCGCTACGACCTCGAAGATCCGAAGCGGGTCATGGAGGCCGTCGAGCAGGCGTGCGCCCACCACCTCATCTACCGAGACCCGACCAAGAAGGGCGTCCTTCGCCTGACGCGCGAGACCGAGCAGAGGCTCCTGAACATCATGTTCACGGCCGGGCTCGTGGCGGTGGCAAGCCGGACGACGGACAACCCGTTCTCCAAGATCAGCGACGACCACCCGTCCGCCGGGAGCGACACCTTCCCCAGCTTCGAGCAGCAGCTCGCTCTCGTCATCCATCGGCACATCGTGCGGGATGATCCGAATGCGCTGCAGGAGCTCTTCGCAGAGCACCTCGCGGACCTGCAAGCCTACCTCACCGGCAAGGCCATGCCGTCCTTGGCCTTCCTGATGACCTGCGGCGTCTTCGTCGCCTGGATCAGACGGCAGCGTCCCGCGCTCCACATGCGCGCCTGAGCTCTCCCCTCGCCCACCGGCGAGATTTTTCTTGTACGCAAAACGCCCCGTTGAGGGCGTGTACGATGGAGCCGTTGACCGGGATTGAACCGGTGACCTCATCCTTACCATGGATGTGCTCTACCAACTGAGCTACAACGGCGATGTTTTCCGCCGCCAAAGCCTATCAACTCCCCCCTCGAACGTCAACTCAGGTGGATGTCTTCTTTGTTCGTCGTTTTTTTACGGTTCCATCTTCAGCGGAAATCGCTGGAACAACGGGGACCGCTCGCTCTCGAGCGGCCGTTTCTAGCACTTCAACCTTTTCACGCCAATACTGAAAACGAGATCGGTCATCCGAAAGCAAACGAAACCGTTGATAGCGATTTCGCGCCTCATTCGCGTCCCCCAGCTGAACCGCCACGTCGAGCGCCTGCTCGGCGTATTTTGCGCTATTAGGCTCGAGTTCCGTCGCACGCTTTACCGGTGCCCACGCTTTCAATAGATCTTTTGTCGAGAGATAAAACGCGGCGAGCTCCGCATGTCGACAAGCCTGCTTTCCACCAAGCTCCACCGCCTGCATTCGATAGAGCTCCGCTTCATGATGATTTCCGGCAGCCTCTTCAATTTCCGCGAGCGCGGCGTACGTGGCGTCATCCGCTTTTTTCATCTTCACGATAAACATGAAGGTGTCTCGCGCCTGTTGATAGATTTTCTGTTTCAAATAGATGGTACCGAGCCCCTTGTATGCTTCCACGTTGTGTGGATCGAGTGCGAGCACCTCAAGATACCGCTTCTCGGCTTCAGACCATTTAATATCACGAACAAACGAGCGAGCTTCAAGTAAAACCACCTTGATTCGCTCTTGCGTTGTTGGGGCAACGGAAGAAAACGGGCTACGTGTCCCGCTTCCATACGAATCTTCCATGGCTTTGAGGCGCTGAACCAACCCTTCGTACAGCGAATCAAACGAACGAGCGATCGATCGCCCGAAGCGACGCATCGGCTGAGACCGTTCGGACCGCATACGCTCAAACCGCTTGCGAATCATCTCTTCTCGCTTCAAACGATGGCGTTCTTCTTTGATGGTGAGCGGATCAAGCAAGCGAATATCCGTCCAACGACGAGACAACAAGAAGATCGCCCAAGCCAGACAGCCGAGTCCAAGAGCGAGAAAAATGAGAGGAGCGGTCATGAATGAAGGTCCTACGCGGTCGATGCGGCACGGCAGAGCATGCCGAAGACACGAGGATCAAGCGAGGAACTCCCAACGAGGACACCATCAATCGAGGTCGTCGAGAGGTAGTCGGCGACGTTGCGAGGATCAACAGACCCACCATACACGATTTGCACGCGGTCGGCGAGATCAGAACCAAGTTTTTTGGCGAGGGTTTCACGGATCAGCTCGTGCATGTCTTTCGCGTCCTGTGGAGGGCAAGGCTTCCCGGAACCGATGGCCCACACAGGCTCGTAGGCGAACATCGGCACATGGCCCTTTTCATCCCACGAAGCGGCCGCAATCACGGACTGCACCTGAGCACGAACGACTTTTGCGGCTTCTGCCTTCCCTTTTTTGCGCTGCGCATCTGTTTCACCTACACAGACGATCGGCTGAATGCCGGCTTTTTGGAGCGCGACAACTTTCTTGGCGATCATTTCATCTGTTTCACCAAGATGCATACGACGTTCACTGTGTCCCACAAGACACAACGAAGCACCGACCTCTGTGAGCATCGATGTTGACGTTTCACCGGTCATGGCGCCATCTTCCATCCACGACACGTTCTGGGCCCCAAGAACAGGCACTGAGGCCCGTCCGAGGGAAGCTTTCGCCGCAGGGAGCGATACATGCGGAACGACGACAGCGATGTCTACATCTTTCGGCAAACGTTCGCGGCGAAAGGCGCGAATCCAGGCCCCGGCTTTCACCGGACCGTACATCATTTTCCAGTTTGCAATAATCAGTTTTCGCATAGAAATTCCCCCCTTTCCTACCTTATTTCAGGCCACTTGGCAATGGGATAACGAAAAAGTGCCTGAAACTGGGGGTTTTTCTGAAAAGAAAACGGGCCGCCAGAGCAGCCCAATTCTTAAAACCACTTCTCAATGTCCTTCGCCGAGGCAAATGGCCCCACAACCGACACCGCGTAATTCTTACGATCGAAGATCTCCTTTGCGACCGCCTGAATCTGCTTGGGCGTGACCGCCTGGATACGCTTCATACGCTCTTCCGGACTCACCCAATCTTCACGATACCGGAGCTGATCGCCGTACCAATCAGCTTGCACGAACGGATCTTCAAATTCGAGGTAGAACTTTCCGCGATGGAAATCCTTGGCACGCGTCAACTCTTGAGCGGATACCCCTTTCTTCGCAACGCTGTCCAACTCTTTCCAAATAACTTCGACCGCCTCTTGCAAACGAGTTTTCTCAAGTCCGGCAACAATACGGAACGTGCCAATGTCTTCAAAGCTCGAACGGCTGGCGGAAATGTGGTAGCAAAGCCCACGCTTCTCACGAACCTCGGTGAACAAGCGCGAGGACATTGTACCTCCTAGAATCACCGCCAAAAGCCGCGCTGCATCATGACGAGGATCGAGAATAGGATACGTCAGGAACGACATTCCGAGCTGTACCTGTTCGATTTTTTTCTGTTGAAAGGATAAACGGACCCCCTTCACCGTCGTTGGCGAGAACGCCTCCGTCTGTTTCGGTGATACTGGTTTTTTCACCGTTTTCCAGCTGCCAAACGTCGATTCGAGCAACGCCCAAGCGCCTTTCGGGATGCGTCCAGCGATCGCCACACACATGTGCTCTGGGTTGTAGAAGCGCGAACGATAATCAAGCAACGTATCACGAGGAACGGTGCGAATAATCTCACGCGTTCCAGCGATATTCCAACCAAGTGGGTGTGTAGGACCAAATGTCATTTCATCCAACAGATCCATCATCTGACTCTGTGGATTATCTTCATACATGTTGATCTCCTCTACGATGACGCCGCGCTCACGATCGATATCCTCCTTTTTGAAGGTCGAATTCGCCAACATGTCGTGCAACACATCGATGGCAAATAACGCCTGATCGGCTTCGATTTTTATGTAGTACGACGTATGGTCTTTACTGGTTGAAGCGTTATAATCCGCGCCAAAGCGGTCCAAATCACGACTCACATCTTGGGCGGTCTTGCGCTTCTTCGTCCCCTTAAACATCAAATGCTCGATAAAGTGCGAAACACCCATTATTTCAGGCGTTTCGTGACGTGATCCAACACGAAAAAAGATATTGATAGCGCAGGCGGTGCTCGCCGGATTCTCTACCCAGGCGACACGCACGCCATTCTTGAGCGTTCGCAATCGAGGTTTGATGGTACGCATAGAAGATTACACGAGACGTTCAGCGATCCAAGCAGGTACTTCATCGACAGAAAGACGGACCTGTTCCATGGAATCACGATCTCGAATGGTGACGGTACGTTGAGCGACGGAGTCAAAATCAACCGTGATACACCATGGAGTACCAATTTCATCCTGACGACGATAGCGCTTACCGATAGATCCAGACTCATCGTATTCAACCATCCAACCGCGCTTTCGCAACGTGGTCGCGAGCTCTTTCGCAAGTTCTGGCTGACCATCTTTCTTCTGGAGAGGAAAGACCGCCGCTTTTACCGGCGCGAGACGAGGAGGCAAACGCAAGACCATGCGTGGCTCCGTTTCACCACTCACCGCTTCTGCCTCATCAACATCAAAATGCGCCGATAAGACCGCAAGCACCGTACGCGTCAACCCCCAAGATGGCTCAATCACATAGGGTGTGAAGCGCTCTCCCGTTTCTGGATCAAGCCAACGAAGATCTTCACCGGAGTGCTCCTGGTGACGGGAAAGGTCATAATCCGTGCGATTCGCAAGGCCGTAGAGCTCTTTCGTGCCGAATGGGTACGCAAACTCAACATCTATCGTGCGCTTGGAGTAGAAGGCGCGATCTGCTTCGGGGATTTCATGGTAGACAACTTTTTCTGCCGGCAATTTCAACACGTCGTGCACCCAAACCTTCATTTGGGCGAGCCAGTGCTCGAACATCTCATCCGCCATTGCTGGTGGAACGAAATACTCGATTTCCATTTGTTCAAATTCACGCGTACGGAAAATGAAGTTTCCAGGAGTGATCTCGTTGCGGAATGCCTTCCCTACCTGCGCAATCCCGAAAGGCAGTTTTTTGCGCATGGTGTCACGGACATTCTTGAAGGTTGTGAACATCCCGGCGGCCGTTTCTGGGCGGAGATAGGCTGCTGATGTCGCATCTTCATTCACCCCGATAAACGTCTTCAGCATCAGGTTAAAATTCCGTACATCGGTAAACTCACCGCCACATTCTGGGCAGCGCATCTCCTTAATGTCTTTGCCGGAAGCCTCCATGAGGTGGTCGGCGCGGAAGCGCTTTTTGCACTTTTTACAGTCAACGAGTGGATCGGTAAACGTCGCGAGGTGACCTGACGCCTCCCAGACTTTAGGATTTTGAACCACAGGCGTATCGATCCCCATCATGTCGTCACGCTCACGCACAAACATCTGCCACCAGGCATCACGAATATTATTTTTGAGCTCGGTACCATATGGCCCGTAGTCCCAGGCATTCGCAAATCCTCCGTAGATTTCGGAGTCTGGGTACACAAAGCCTCGCCGCTTGCAGAGCGAGACGAGCAATTCCATTGTTTTGGCCGATTCCATAGTTCTCGCACTATTCCATAGCGGAGAAAAAAATGGAAGTGCTTCCACGTAAAAAAGCGGTTGCCCGCTTTTTCGATTAGACCTTCATGATCTCCTCTTCTTTTTCTTTGGCGATGCTTTCGATTTTGTCATTCTGTTCAGCTACAGCCTTGTCCAACTGTTCGAGGAAACGGCGGCGGTCATCTTCTGAGATGGTTTTCGCCTTCTCATCATCGGTAATCAACGACTTCACTTTTTCACGGACGTTACGAACGCCGATGCGCGCATCTTCCGTTTTTGAACGAAGCGTTTTCACCAACGCCTTTCGACCTTCTTCCGTCGTAGGTGGCATGACGAGACGGATGACCGTTCCAGCCGTGTTTGGCTGCATCCCAAGAGAGGCGTCGATGAGCGCTTTTTCAATATCTTTCACCGTGATGAGGCCGATGCAGCGGTAATTCTTGTCCACCACCAGCAGCTTTTCGATGCGGTGATGGTGCAGCAATTTCTTCGCTTCTTCCTTGCTGATGCCCTCGGTCG
>CALBSL010000216.1 GCA_937968025.1 uncultured bacterium | reverse complement strand
AAGACACTCTTTCCCTACACGACGCTCTTCCGATCTGTGACGGTTATCGCTATTTTTATGCGTCAGTTCAAAGCGGGTGAAGCGCTCACGATTGATGGTGATGGAGGGCAGACTCGTGATTTTACGCATGTCTATGATGTGGTGAGGGCTAATTTGGCAGCCATGAAATCTGCCAAGGTGGGTAAGGGAGAGGTACTGAATATCGGTAATGGTCAGCGTTACTCGGTTAATTATATTGCAGATCAGATAAGTCAGAATGTGCTACGCCGTGAATCTCCTCGTGGGAAAGGCGAGTCACGTGATACGCTCGCGGATATTTCTTTGACGAAGGAATTGCTTGATTGGAATCCAGAAATTCCTTTTGAACAAGGGTTGGAGGATCTGTTGAAAATCGAAGGGATTCGTTAAGTGTTTACGTTCCCTGCCGTCTGAGGATGATGCCGATGGTTTTTAGGAGAATAGCAATGTCTAAGAGGAAAGAACGATGCTTAATATAGTATAAATCGTATTGTAATTTTTTAAGATTGTCTTCGAGGCTGGAAGTGGGGGTGAGGAAGCGCACTTGTGCCCAGCCTGTTAGTCCTGGTCGCGTGAGATGGCGTAAATTATAGAAAGGCATGCGTTCTGTCAGAGGATCGACAAATTCTGGACGCTCGGGACGGGGACCCATAAATGACAGATCGCCACATAATACGTTCCATATTTGCGGCAATTCGTCTAAACGTAATTGTCGCATGAGGCGTCCCAGCGGGAAGACGCGGGGATCGGTCTTGGTAGAAGCTGTGAAGCGAGGACCGTCTTTTTCGGCGTCGCTTTGCATGGTGCGGAATTTCCAAATACGAAAAATCTTGCCGTGACGACCCACCCGAGTTTGAGAGTAAAAGATGGGACCGGGGGAGCTGCAGCGAATGGCCAGGGCTGCCAGAGGGGTTATCAGAAGCGTTAGAAGGGCAAAAGGAATAGCGAGTAGAATATCAATAAACCGTTTGAATGATTCATACCAGGCTTTTTCTGATTCGTTCAAGTTTTGCAAAAACCAACTTTGATTTACGTATGAGAGAGGGATGCGACCCGTGGCCGCCTCTTCTAGTTCAGCCCGATCAAGGATGGTTAGTTGATCAAAAAGAGCTTTGTAGAGAGCATTGGTGATATCGGGAAAATGTTCTAAGGCCGCACCTAACACGACGGTTTGAATATTGAGGGTGTGTACCTGTTGGTCTAGCTCGTCTGCGTTGGTAATCCATTGAAGATGGAGACGAGGATCTGTATCTCCTTGTGTGGAAAAAGCCGCGACCAAATCCGCTCCTAAGGAGCTTTGCTGGAGGAGGGTATGAACTTGCACGGCTTCAGTGGCGGCGCCAATAAATAAGACACGTTCACGTTGAAAGCTGCTCATCACTAAGCGATGAAAGAGCAGGCGCCATGCATAGCCAATCAAGAGAGCAATGGCGAAGTAAAGGAATAGGTTGGTACGTGGTGCGATGCCGAAAAACGGGACGAGATAGAAAAAAGCCAAGGCAATCCCTAAATTGGCGATCATTCCTTCTAGGTAGGTGCGAAAGAGACGGAGGGCATCTTGACCTAGAGCTAAGTCATACAAACCGGCGACGTAAAAACCTATAATCCACAGCAGTGCGACAATTGTGAAGGGATAAAGGTGTACCGGCCAAGCATCTAGGCTCCCATAACGTATGAAGAGGGTGAGCGCCAAGCAGGCTTCTAGTAGACATAGGTCGCCTAGAATGAGAATGCTGCGTTTAAGTCGTTGTTGAGACTGGATCATAGGTTTCCCCTTTTTCTCTTATACGGTAGACTATTTATATGAATGTTGTCGAGCATCCTATACCGAAAATAGCCATTTTTTTCTTATTATCTATCGCGTTTTGGTGTGGATATGGGACGTCCTCTTTTGCTCGGGCGCAAGTCATGTCCTATGCGTGGGGAGAGCAGGGATTTGTATCTTCGACACCTGTTGTAGTGCCTGTGCTCGTTGCCCCTCCTCTGACTCCTTCAGCCGCCTCTTTGCCTGAGGTTATTCCAAATGATCCTTATTGGGATAGGCAATGGTATTTGCGCCAGATTGGGGCGTCAGCTGCTTGGAAGGTGGCTACGGGTACACGTCAAGTCGTGGTAGCCGTTATTGATGGAGGTGTCGACATCAATCACCCCG
>CALBSL010000215.1 GCA_937968025.1 uncultured bacterium | reverse complement strand
GAAGCCCCGTAGGAATGCCTCGACCGCTAGCCTCGCTCGTCGAACGCAGGTGACCGTAGATCGACAGGAGCGTGCTCACGGAAACCCGCGAACCCGCACCATTCGTCACGAGGAGCGGCGTGCGCAATCGGTGCTCGATCACGACTGCCAACGTCCCGTACCCCTGCGCCGAACGCGCGACACGCACAACGCCACATCCAAGCGGGTAGACCGGCATCCCCTCGGGAGCCATCAGATCCCAGCCGAGATGGTTACCACTCGCCAAGAATCCACGACCGCCCGGCAGCGCCTTCCCATCACGAAACGGGTGCTGAACCTCATCAAGCGTACACGTTGGAACGACCGTTCCGATCTGATCCTCCTCGTCAGCCGCCTGCACCATCCCTTGAGCGCATCCGGGCAGTGCGAGCAAAGCAAACACCGCCCACATCGCCAGAAGCGTACACAACAACCATCGATCCCACCAACGATCCATTTCGTTCCTTCCTTTCACCGACAGAAAGCTCGCTCACCGCCGAGACAAGTATCCTTCTCTCGAGCAACAAGCGAGCTTTCGAACATCACGAGGCGCTCCAATAGCGCCAATGATGTGCCACAGGCAAGGAAAATAGGTCGATTTCCCCTGGATGTCGTCCATCATTCCGTGAACCGCTCCGCACGCGATAAAGAACAGCCGTTGCCATTCCTTCGAACGAGCTCTGTGCCGAGTACTCACAGAGTGTTCGTCATCCACGTTCTGCTGCGGATGCTCTCAGCATAGAAACGAACAGCGGCATCGCCAAATCTGGGCACGTGTCGAGAATGTTCGGCAAATGACAAACCCATAGAAACACGATTTTCATCACGCGAATGATCGACGTGTCGGAATAGCTCGACACATTTCTCCCCCATGACCAGGTAATTCTGTGGATAAGTAAACAGCTCAACGGAAAATATAGTGCCGTGTAGACCAACCCGTTCGACGCCCCGTGGAGCGGTGCCTGCTGTGCGCGCATCCACTCAAAAAATCCCCAGGTGAACGAAAGCATCACGCCTAACACTCTGCCAACGACCCAGTGCGGCGCGAGTATCGCCACGACCGTACCCATCTGCAACAGCTCGATCATCGGCCCCAAGGCGACCGTCCCCAACATCCCCACCCACGACCATGATCCAAAGCGCCACAGCTGAAGCGGCACCGTCCACACCCATGCCCAGAACGACACCCTCAGCGCGTCAACAAGCTTTGCCCGTCGAGCCTCTTCGGCAACCGCGGTCATACGCAAACCGCAACAGGCGAGCGCAGAAAATTGCCATCCGAGATCCGTCACCAAACGAAACGGCTCAATGACCGCAATCAACGCACCCGCAACAAGCAGCGAACGCAGAAACCTGGACCGTCTTCCAAACGATCGACTCCAGACGGTGATCGAACCCATAATCCCCGCTCGAACCATCGACGAACTCGCCCCCGTTCCCATCACGCACAAAAAAATCAGTCCCTGCTGCAGCCAAAGACGAACACGACCGGTGGCCGTTCGTCCGCCGGTCATCCAGAGTATGAGGAGCACAAGAAACGACAGGTTCGCCCCAGAGACCGCCGCAAGATGCGAGAGACCAATATCACGAAGGAGCGCTTTGTCTTTCGACGTAAACGACTGCTCACCATAAAGAAGCGCTGCAGCAAGACCCGCCTCTCGAGTTGAAAGGATGGTCTGCAAACGTTCAACCCCGGTGCGTCGCCAGGCCATCACCCATCTAGACTCAGGATATCGAAGCATCACACGCGCCGAAGCGTCGCTCGCGATCCAGGCTCTCCAAGAGATACGTTGCGGCTCAGGTGTACGCACCATCCCATAACACATACCAAGTAGAATCATCAGGAGCAGAACCTTTGGACGTGCCTGGGCAAAGATCAAACACACAACGACCCACGCAACCCAAACACCCCCACGAAAGAGCGAGGCGACGAGCCCGCACATAAACGCGATGATCCACAGACCCGGGAGAAACAAAAATGCACGGAGCATACTCACTCCGTGCATGGTTCTTGTCTATTGCGCAACTTAGGCCGTCACGCGGAAGTAGCACACATCCCCATCCTGCATTACGTAGTCCTTCCCTTCGACACGAGTGAGCGCCTTTGCTCGACAAGCCGCTTCTCCGCCATGCTCGAGATACGCAGGACAAGGAGTGACTTCTACGCGAACGAATGTCTTTTCAAAATCCGTATGGATCTTTCCCGCCGCTTGCGGCGCTTTTGTGCCTTTCGTGATTGTCCAGGCGCGTGCTTCATCTGGTCCGCTCGTAAAGAAGGTAATCAATCCCAGCAACTCGTATGATGCGCGAATCACCTGATCGAGACCGGAGTACTCCAGCCCAACGGAGGCGAGGTACTCGGCTTTATCTGCATCCGACACACCCGCGAGTTCCGCTTCCATCTTGATACAAACGGGGACGGTTTGCCCTTTCAAGCCAACCACGCGATCGCGCCACGAGCCGTCCTGCAACTGCGTTTCGCTGACGTTCACCACATACAACATGGGTTTCATCGTCATGAGATGCAAACCACGAAGCAACGCGCGCTCCTCATCGGACCATTCCTCTTCACGCAGCATTTTTCCCGCATCAAGCAACGCCTTTGCGCGCTCTAACACCGTTTTCTCTTGGGTGAGGATTTTCGTCGCTCCAGAACGAAGCTGTTTCTCGACGTTCTGCAATCGCTTTATCGTGGAATCCAGGTCAGCGAGGGCAAGCTCCATATTAATAGTCTCTGCGTCACGAAGCGGATTCACGCTCCCGTCGACGTGCAAAATATTTGAATCGTCGAAGGCGCGAACCACTTGGGCGATCGCATCCGTCTCACGAATGTTCGCCAAGAACTGGTTTCCAAGCCCCTGCCCTTCCGAAGCTCCCTTGACCAGTCCAGCAATATCGACAAATTCGATAATCGTAGGCACGACTTTTGCGCTCGAATCAAGCGCAGCGAGCGCCCGAAGCCGCTCATCCGGCACCTCAACTACGCCCACATTGGGGTCGATGGTGCAGAACGGATAGTTTGCACAATCCACTTGCTTTTTCGTGATTGCCGCAAAAAGCGTCGATTTTCCGACGTTCGGGAGACCAACAATGCCGATTTGGAGGGCCATATATCGCAGAGGATACGCAATGTTGGTGGGGATAGCAAGCTCGTGTATCATGAACCTATATATGCGACATGCAACTCGTCCAAACATCGCTTTGTGGAGCGTCTTGGTATTTATAGGTCTGTTTTGCATTGGTTTGTCATTTTTTGCCCTCGTCAAAACCCAAAGTAGGCGAATTTCGCCGGCAGCTCCTGAGCCCATTTCGCAAAATCAGCCGTCAGCAGACACTACTCCTATCTCTACGCCGGATGAAATCTGGCCGGTTGGATACGTGGTTCAAGAAGGCCGCGTCGCACGTAATTTTCTCGTCGAAGGCGTTGGCGTGTCAGAGCCGGTTTCTACGGATTTAGAGACGCTTGGCTTTACTTCCGTTTGCATTGGCGCTCATAACTCATCACCCGTGACACGACTCCTCACCGCCAAGCCAGAGCCACTCGACGCCGGAACCGTTCTATTGTGGGAATCTTGTGCGGGTGGGGGTGGTGCTTGGGCGTATTGGCTTTACTCACTCGAACAGAACACCCTTAAACGAGTTACCCTCCCCCAGCGTGGCGTGGGAGATGTATCCCCATCTGGACGATTCATCGCCTTAATCGACTCCCAAAATGGGGGCCGTACACTGTTTCTTCAAGACCTACTCAACAATAAAGAAACCGTTCTCGCCACACTTCCCCCAGGAGAAACGTTTTTTGCTGGCTGGAGCGATTTTGCCGCCGAGCATTACGGGCCAATCGTCGCTTTTTGGGACGAAGCCCGTGGACGAGTCAACCTTCAAGTCTACTCATCCGATATTCTTGAGAACCAGTCGATGTCGAATCCAATTAAGCGATTTTTAGAACTCGCCTTTCAAGAAACCCCCTAAATTGTCCTTCTCCCCCTGAATTGACGTGCCGCCCGATTTTTTCTACACTCGGGCCACTATGCCCGCCATCACCGTCAGCCGTCTCCCAGGTTCTGAAGTGAAACTCGAGATCATCGTAGAACCCTCTGAATACAGTGCGTATCTTGAAGAAGGCGCTAAAAACCTCTCTCAACAACGCCCAATCCCTGGATTCCGCCCAGGCCACCTCCCTCTCACCGAGGCCAAGCGCCATTTTGGTGATATGGCGATTCTTGAAGCCTCCCTTGAACGGATTATTCGCGCATTCTACGTAAAAGCGCTCTTGTCCGAGGGAGTGAATGCCGTTGGCTCGCCAACCATCAATATCGACAAGATGTCTGCTGACCAGCCGCTGCACTTTCATGCGATCGTGCCTGTCGAACCAGCTGTGAAGCGTCTTGCTGACTTTTCAACGTGCGCCGTCACACAGAAATCCGCCTCAGCCACCGACGAACAGGTAGACGAAGTCCTCACGCAAATGCGTAAAATGCGTCGAGTCGAAACCGTCGTTGATCGCGCTTCTACCAACGAAGACGTGGTCACGATCGACGTTGAGATGAAGAAGGATGGCGTCATCATCGAAGGCGGAACCGGTACTGGCTACAAGGTCTACCTCAGCGAACCACACTACCTCCCTTCGTTCACGGAACAGCTCCTCAATGTGAAGGCGGGTGACGAAAAAACGTTCACCATCACGTTCCCAGACGACCACTATCAGAAGCACCTCGCCGGACAGACGATCGATGTCGAAGCCAAGATCTCCGCTGTTCATGAGATGACGCTTCCAGAAGTCACCGACGAATTTGCAAAGGGCGTCGGACTCGAAACCGCAGCCGAGCTTCAGGCCAAGCTTCGCGAGAATCTCACCCTTGAAGCCGAGCAGAAATCTATGGAGTCCGCAGAAATCGAAATGATTGAGAAGCTGATCGACGGCTCCGAAATCGAAGACGCACCAGAAATTCTCATTAACGAAGAGGTCCGCCGCATGCTTGCCGAGATGCGTCACAGCGCCGAAGAACAGGGCATGAAATGGGACGATTACCTCTCCTCCCTCAAAAAGTCGCAGGACGATCTTCGTCTCGAACTCGTGCCGCAAGCGATTAAGCGGATCAAAACGGCCGTGCTCATCAAGCACGTCGCCAAGACGAACGCGATCGATATTCCAACGGAAGCGATTGACGCGGAAATCGATCGGATTCTCGGCACGCTCCGAGCAGACGATAAAGACACTCGCGAACACGTATCGAGCGCCGACTATCGCGACTACGTCCACGCCATGCTTCGCAACCGTAAAACGATCGAGTGGCTCAAAACCCACTGCATCACCAAAACCGCCTAACGCGGTTTTTTGGCGCCTCACTCGCCAAATCAGGGAGAATCTACTAAGCTCTCCTCTATGTACTTCGGCGCCCATGTCTCAACCGCAGGCGGCATCATGAATGCGCCGGTGAATGCTGGTCTCCTCGGATGCGAGGTGTTTCAGTGTTTTTCGCGTTCCCCTCAAGGAGGACCCGCTCCCGTCTGGACCGAGGAGCAGCTCGAATCATTTTTCGCTGAATGCAAGGCGAACAACATTAAGGAATGGGTCCTCCACGCCCCGTATTACATCAATTTTGCGAGTGAACTCCCTCGAACGCGCGGGAATTCCATTCGCATCATCCGCGAAGAGCTCGAACGAGGAACCATTCTGAACGCGTCCTACGTCATGTTCCATCCCGGAAGCTCGAAAACCGTCGGACGTGACCAGGGGCTCACGCATGTCGTGGAAGGGGTAAAAAAAGTCCTCGATGGCTATACGGGGACCACAAAACTCCTGATTGAAATCTCCGCCGGCGCCGGTGAAGTCATTGGCGACACCTTTGAAGAACTCGCTGAAATCCTCAGCCGCGTCGATCATCCAGAGCTTGGGATTTGTTTTGATACCGCTCACGCCTTTGCGTCTGGGTATGATCTTCGGAGCGAAGCAAGTGTCACCGACGTTGTTGAGCGTTTCGATGCAACCATCGGCCTGCAGCGTCTGAAAATGAGTCACTGCAACGATTCGAAGGTAGACCTTGGAGAGCGCAAGGACCGGCATGAGCACCTTGGAAAGGGCTTTATTGGCGCACCAGGCTTTGACGCGCTGGTTCATCACCCCAAGCTACAACATTTGAATTGGTACCTCGAAACCGATCCAGCGGGAGTGCAGGCCGACCTCGACCTCCTCAAACAGCTTCGCGCACGATGACCTACCTCGTCGTGGACTTTGAAGCGCTGTGTCACGAGCAATCGCTTCCGATCCCCACGGAAATCGGCTGCTGCTTGATCGATGAATACGGCCTCGTTCACAACGAGCCATTCTTTTCTGAACTCATTTGCCCGAATGAAGGCGCTCCATCGGCCTACGATATTGATCTCACCGGCATCACGCCGAGCATGCTTGCCACCGCCCGTAGTGCGGAAGCCGTTTTTTCCGATCTTCGCGAGCGGTGCTTAGCCCTCGGTTCGTTTCGAGTGATTGCTCATAACGCTAAATTCGACCGCGCGATCGCCAAACGCTACCCAGAACAGCTCGCGCCACTCCTCACCCATCCCTGGATAGATACGATCCATGTCGCAAAACGAAAATTGCGACTCCGCTCGTACTCGCTTGATCCGGTGATTGAAGCACTTGGGATTCGCATGGAAGGCCGTCGGCATCGTGCCTTTCCTGACGCACACGTGACCGCACAAGCGTTCGCCCTGTTGTCATCACTCCCGGACCGCTCACACACGCAGGCAACGCTCTTATAATATGAAGCTCACCATTCGCCTGGCGCCAAACGCTAAAGAGAACCTCATTTCCGGTTGGGAGGGTGAGACGTTATTGGTGCGGATTCACGCTCCACCGCACGAAGGAGCGGCAAACAAGGAACTCATCCGCTTTCTTGCCGAGCGTTTACGTCTTCCAAAAACCAGCATCACCCTCGACCGAGGATCTCGTTCCCGACTCAAGACCATTGAGCTTCCGTTAACCATCGCGCAAATCAGGTCTTGTCTTGAGCGTCGCTAACTTCATCGATCCCTCCTTCTGCCCACGGATGACAGCGGAGCACCCGTTTTGCCGACCGGCCGATTCCCTTCGCGCAACCATAGCGCTCAATCGACTGGATCGCGTATACCGAACAGGTGGGATGGAATTTACACTGACCATGAGGTCGAAGACCTCGCAACGGCCCATGATCAAGCGAGAGCGTGCGCTGATACAACCGAATACCCGCAATAAGCAGACGCTGGCCCCAGGAAAGATCTGTTTTACGAGAAGACATAGATAAAAACAGGCTACGCAGCCTGTTCTTTATATACCACGGAACTCTTCTTGCGCGCCTTCACTTGTCGTGGCTTCGCTGGTTGCTGCAGCGCTTCGGGAATTTTTTCAAAGACTCGCAGAACCGCGGCCTTGAGGTCAGGGTAGGGAGCGGTTAAGGTCTCAACCTTGAGAATAAACAACAAATCCATGTTCGCGGGCCACGAAGGCATGACTTCGCGCAAGACGGCGCGCATACGGCGTTTCACTCGATTCCGTTTATTTGCTCGCTTGAACAGCTTATTTGAAGCGACAAACCCCACCTTCGTTGCCTCCTGACTTGGTCGGAACCGTAGAGTAAACGTTGCTGAAAATACCGGTCGTCCACGCTGAGACAACAGGGCAAAATCTCGCATTCGACGGAGCCGTTGAGGCCGTGGCAGCATACACACGAAGAAAAACGAGCGTACAGCTCGTTTTTGCCCTCGATTATGGGTTGCGCATCGTGACGGACACGCGGCGGCGCCCCTTGGCACGTCGGCGGGCCAAGACTTCGCGGCCTCCGCGAGTGCTCATGCGGGCACGGAATCCGTGCACGCGCACACGACGAAGCTTCTTGCGCTGGTATGTTCGCTTGGTAGACATAAAGTTGAATGCGGTGAGCCTATCAAAACGACGAAGTTTTGGCAAGTCCCGGCCCTCATCCCCACCTTTTTCAAAAATATCCACAGGTCCCGGCCGCAAAATGAGGGGGTTTGACAAGACAAACCACAGCTGAAAGGATCGAGATAATTATGGACGCACAAGCCCTCTGGCAAGCCGCTTTGGGCGAGCTTGAGTTGAGCCTTCCAAAGTCACATTTCATGACTTGGTTTAAGCACACGTTTATTGGCGCTATTGATGGCGGCAAGGTGTGTGTTTGTGTTCCAAACGACTGGACCAAAACGTGGCTCCAGACCAAATACCACGACATGATTCTTAAGGCGCTGCGCAACGCAAGCCAAGGCGCCGTTCGTGAAGTAAGCTATAAAAAGGAGGCGAAAAGTAGCGTCGTCATGGAAGCGATGAGCCAGGTCTCCATCCCTGTTCCTCAAGAAACAAGCCACCAAGAACCGCTCAGCGCCAGCATCTCTACTCAAACTGCCGCCGACTCCGCCTCTTCTGGTGCGGAAATCGGCTTGAACCCTCGCTATCAGTTCCACTCGTTCATTGTCGGAAAAAACAACGAGCTTGCTCACGCGGCCTGCGTCGCCGTTGCCGGTCGACCAGGAGAATCCTACAATCCCCTCTTCCTCTACGGGGGTGCCGGCATGGGAAAAACCCATCTTTTGCAGGCGATTGGTCACCACATCCTTCAAGAACGACCGGGTGCCAAGGTCCGTTATGTCACCTCTGAGCGCTTTACCAATGAGTTTATCGCCGCTGTTCGTAGCGGGCATGGCAATGATTTCAAGAACCAATATCGCACGGTCGACGTCCTCCTGATCGATGATATCCAGTTCCTGAGCCACAAAGAAAGCACGCAAGAAGAGTTTTTTCACACCTTCAACGCCCTTCACCAGAATAACAAGCAGATCGTCATCGCATCGGATCGACCACCAAAAGAGATTCAAACCCTTGAAAGCCGCCTCGTCTCTCGTTTTGAATGGGGCATGATGGCCGACATCTCTCGTCCAGATTTCGAGACCCGTGTCGCCATTCTCGACGCAAAAGTCCGCGAAAAAAGCTACCCGATCGCCAATGATCTCCTGCATGTCATCGCTGGCGCTGTGCAATCTAACATCCGCGAACTTGAGGGGGTGCTGAACAAGGTGATTGCGTACCACCAATTCAAGAACATGCAGCCAACCCTGCAAAGTCTTGAGCCAATTCTCCAAGGGTTCATGCCACAGAGCACCAAGCGAACCCTCACCCCACGATCGCTCCTCGCCGTCATTACTCAGCATTATGACGTCAGTCTCGATGATTTGCTCGGAAAGAGTCGTGAACGACGCTTCGCTCTTCCTCGCCAAATCGCCATGTATCTCCTCCGAGAAGAGCTCAAGTGCTCTTTTCCCGCCATCGGCGATCATCTTGGCTCTCGAGACCACACCACTGCAATGCACGCCTGCGAAAAAATCTCCGCCCTCCTGCAAGAAGACGAGCAGACAAAACGCGACATCACTCTCTTGCGAGAACGTCTCTACAGTCAGGCACACTAGTCCACAGCTTCATCCACAGGATGTCCCGGTTGCCCACAAACCCCGCCTAGAAGCGGGGTTTGTGCTATCCCCAGCCTATCCCCGGGGATAACCCATGGGACAACTATGTGCGCTTCTCGTGCACAGACGGGGGACAAAGATTCGCTCACGTTTCTATCCCCACCCGTCCACAGCCAACCCACCGTTCCTCCCCAACACTTCTGCGGATATCTTCGTGATGATTTGCCCCATGTATCAAGGCGTATCGCATTCTATCCACTTCTTCCACATCCCTTACCACTCTTATTATTGTCATTCTTATGCATATCCTATACAACTCCAATAACTATGCGATTCGCTTGTACCCAAGAAAATTTGCTCCAAGGACTTTCCTTGGTTGGTCACACCGCCGGGAAGAGTGCCAACCTCCCGATTCTGAGCCACGTCCTTCTTAAAACCGAAGAAGGAAACCTCAAGCTCTCCACCACGAACCTAGAAATGGCTGTATCGGCCATTGTTCGAGGTCGCGTGGAGCAAGAAGGTGCTTGGACCGTGCCAGCGAAGCTCTTCCAAGACTATGTCTCCCTCCTCTCCCCAGGAAAAATCGAGCTGATTCTTCAAGGGGATACGCTTGAAATTAAAGCAGACGGCAAAACAACGAAGATGAAGGGGCTACCAGCGTCTGAATTTCCCTTCATCCCCAAGCTTGTCACCGAAGGGGGATACTCTCTGGATGCCGCCGCCCTTCGAGAAGCGATCGGCCAAGTCGCATTTGCGGTTTCAGGATCTGAATCGCGGCCAGAGCTCGCCGGTGTGGCCTGCTTCTTTCAGGGAGACATGAGTGGTCATGACCGCTGTGTGTTTGCGGCGACCGACTCCTACCGACTCTCTGAGCGAGTACTCGCCCTTGAAAAGGGCTCTACCGCAAGCGTAGGGAAGTGTATTGTGCCTGCGAGAGCCATGAACGAGGTGGGGCGCCTCCTTGGGGCGTATAAGGACGAGGTTGGGGTGCCAGAGCGGGTGGAGTGGCTCATGGCGGATAGCCAATTCGTGGTGAGCTATGGAAACGTCGAGCTCGTCTCTCGCCTGATCGACGGCTCCTTCCCTGATTATCGGCAGATTATCCCCACCCAGTTCCGGACAACGGCCACCGTTTCTCGGCAAGAAGTGGCAAAAGCGATTCGCGCCGCCTCCCTCTTTTCGAGGCAAGGGCTCTACGATGTCCATATGGAAATTACCTCGGGTGCGCTCGTTCTCACGGCGGCAGATTCTGGAACGGGTACGCATACGGCTGAATTGGCGGCTGACGTGACGGGTGATCCGAATAAGGTCTTGCTCAACTACAAGTACGTGATGGACGGCTTGAACACGATGGGTACAGACCGAGTGGTCTTCCATGTTATCGACGCCATGAATCCGGTGGTGATTAAGCCGGCAGATGGTCACGGCGCCTTCCAGTACATCGTGATGCCGATTCGGCAATAATCAAAAACGCCCATGTGGGCGTTTTTTTGTTGGAGTCTTACGGATTGAATGGATTGGATGTCTGAGGGGTGACGGGTTCGGTTGGTACCGAGCGCTGCAGCGAGACGGTGACCGTTTGCGACGTCGCATTCCCTACGTCATCACGTGCCGTGAGGACGAGATCATAGAATCCATCAGGAATCGTGCTTGGAATCGTAGTGCCAAAGTTCCACGGAGCGCTCGTAACCGCACCAAGCTCCTGATCGGCGAAACGAACGCGGATTTCACGAACACCTCGAGGAGCTTGTGCATCGACAACAATCGGGAGGAATGAGCTGGTGATGATCTGCTGATTTTGCGGCTCAAGGATCGTCATGGTTGGGGCGAACTGGGGTCCGTATTGATCGCTCGTGGCTTGGGGAATGGATTGGGTGGTGGTTGCATTCGTTCGCTCGATCCAGGAACGCACGCCGTTTTCCCACGCCGCGTACTGCGGATCGGTCGCGGGATTTGTTGGCGGTTCGCCGAGTGGGTCGTCTTTATCCAGGAAGTGCAAGATATCATGTGGTTCCAAGTACGTGCGCTCTTCCGTTTGACTTGCTGGGGTGAATTCCGTTGCGAGGAGGCCGGTGGCGGTATCAATGCGTACACGCTTAGAAAGAACGTTCCCAAGGACCGCTGGCCGCTCGGTGGTTGGTGGCGCCGGTTCTGGAAAGGTGTCCTTTGGTCGATCTTTTGTGGCTTCACGCATGAAGGTCTGCCAGATAGGAGCGGCGGTGCTCGAGCTATCCGCACCTCGCTTCATGGGTTTGTTGTTCGTGTTCCCCACCCAGACGGCAGTGACGAGGTTTGGGGTGTACCCCATGGTCCAGGCATCGGTGTAGTCATTCGTCGTCCCAGTCTTCGCGGCGACCTCTCGATCTGGGAGGGTGAGACTGTTTCGTGAGCCGAAAATATAGGTACGAGCATCGTTATCGGTGAGGATGTCGTTCAAGAGGCGAACGCTTTGTTCATCGATGATGCGCGTTCCTGGTTCCGTGCTGCGCTCAAAAATCGTTTTTCCCTCGCTCGACTCAACGCGGAGAATAGGGTGGAGCGGCTGCTGCACGCCATCGTTCGCAAATGTTGCGTAGGCATGGGCGTGATCGAGCGGCGTAACTTCGCCAGCGCCAAGAACGAGGGCGAGGCCAAACCGGGATCGGTTCTCAGCGGTGAAGGTGCTGTATCCAAGTTGTTCTGCGAAATCGAGCGCACGTCCCACGCCCACGATGTACTGCAGCTTCACGGCGGGAATGTTTAGCGATCCGGCGAGCGCCTTTCGAAGCGTGACCGGACCATATTCGCGCAGGTTATAGTTGAGGGGTTCGTAGGGTTTGCTATCGGTGGCGAAGGTCGTGACGGTATCGTAGAGCTCGGTTTGTGGGAGAAGCCCCTTCATGAAGGCAGCGACGTAGATGATCGGTTTGAAGCTCGAGCCGGGCTGCTGTGGCGTGAGGGTGACGTTCACCTGTCCGTCGATTGCCTTATTGAAGAAATCTGCTGAGCCGACCATGGAAAGAAGTTCCCCGTTCTTTGGATCGAGGGCAACCAGCGCAGCGTTGTTAAACTGAAAGGTTGGCCCGCGCTTTTCGACGGCTTCTTGTACGGTTTTTTCGGCGACTTGCTGCTTCTCCCAGTCTAATGAGGTGATGACGCGTAGACCCGACTGTTCAACGTACTTGATCCCTCCCTGCTCCTCAAACTGTTCGGCAAGCAGACCTCGTACGTACGTCACGAAGTGAGGGGCTTTAATGGAGCCAACGCGTTGAGGTTTGAGCTTCGCGAGGGTATCGGTTTCTTGCGCAGCCTTCGCTTCATCGCTAGTGATATAGCCCTGTTCAGCCATTTTTTCGAGAACAAGATCCTGACGTGCTAACAACTGCGGCCGATTATCGCCGCGGACGCCCGTTCCGTACGGCGAGAGTCGATCAGGCGCCTGCGGAATTGAAGCGAGCAAGGCGGATTCATCAAGGGTGAGGTCTTGAGCGGATTTTCCGAAATAGGCTTGAGCGGCTGCTTCAACACCGTAGAGCGTTGAGCCGTACGGTACTTCGTTGAGGTAGAGCTGGAGGACCTGATCTTTCGTATATGTCCGTTCAATCTGGAGGGCGAGAATGATCTCCTTGAGTTTACGGAGGTAGTTGCGCTCATTCGCGATGATCGTGTTGCGGACCAGCTGCTGGGTGAGGGTCGATGTCCCCTTCGGACCTTGAAATTTAATCGCATTTCGAACGACGGCTCGCACGAGTCCAAGCCAATCAACGCCATGATGTTCATAAAACTTGCGATCCTCGATGGCGACGGTCGCGTGTTGGAGTGTTTTTGGGATTTTTTCGATAGGAACCAGGGTCCGCTGCTCGTCTCCGTAGATTTCGTACAGGAGCACCGTTCCGGTTCGGTCAAAAATCTTGGTCGACTGTGCGACGTTCCGCATGCTCAGGCTGTTTGGATCAGGAAGATCCTTGCTGACCCAAGCGGCGAAGACGAGAAGCGAAAAACCTCCGGCAACGCCGAGTCCGAGCGCCCCTAGGCCGAGCCGGACGGCCCAGCGCTTACGCGGAGGGGTCCAAAAGGAAAGGGATCCTTTATGTGTCGTAGAATGTGAAGGCATAATACCCGATTTTTTGGCTTATTTTAGAGAAAAAATGAACAGGATGCATTGACAACCCAGAGAAAATCTGGTATGATAGAGCTCTACAAACTGGTGTTCTTTCTTCTCAGGTCGTAACGGACTGTGGCAAGAAAGTCACCAGTTTTACTTACTCTATGACTACCCCTATCACCCTTATCAAACGTCTTTCCCTTACGGTATTGTTGCTTGTTCTCGGTGTTACGTCCATCCCGTCGGCATCTGCTCAAACGGTGAACACGCCGTCTACAACGTTCGCCTCTGCGGTGAGTGACAATCCTGTACAGATTGACAACGTTGCCCCGCTTCGCCCGGTGTTGACGTATAAGGTTGATATGACGGTGTATAACTCCGAAGTTGGTCAAACGGACGCTGACCCATTTACGGCCGCTGACGGTACGACGACGTACGACGGGATGATCGCTGTGAACTTCTTGCCGTTCGGCACGAAGGTGCGCATCCCAGAGCTTTTCGGTGATAAGGTCTTTACGGTCCATGACCGTATGAACCGCCGTTACTGGTACCGTGTTGACGTCTGGATGAAGGATAAGTCCGCTGCCAAAAAGTTCGGTTTGCACAAGAACGTGAAGATCGAAATCGTTGAACTTGGCGACGGAAAGACGCTCTACACGAAGCGCGCTGAAGCGAAGCGCCTTGCGACGGAGCTTAAGAAGCTTGAAGCAGCGAAGCTCAAAGAAGAGCTCGCTGCCGCCAAGAAATAACCCCGGCCATGGCCGGGGTTTCGGTACCCCTTCACGTTTTTAGGTCGTTTTGCTAGGATGCGCTCTGCCTGTCGTAGCAAGCATCCACACTCCATCCTCCGTCGGCGTGATATGGCTTGGTCGCCATATCACCCCTCCTCCGGCTGAAATGTGTAGGCAAGTCTCCACGCTTCATCCTCCGTCGGCGTGATAGCCAAGTGGTAAGGCAGAGGTCTGCAAAACCTTTATCCGTGGGTTCGATTCCCACTCACGCCTCCAAAAACACCCCTCCTCGGAGAGGTGTTTTTCTTTCCGCAATCCGCAGCATCCCCTGTCTATCAGCAGCGTTTGTGCTAGGCTTGGGGGCATATGTCACAGCGACTCTTTTTGCTTGATGGAAATGCCCTGCTTCACCGCGCTTGGCATGCGCTCCCTCCCCTCACATCGCCCAAGGGGGTCGTCGTGAACGCCCTCTATGGCGTGCTGATGGCGGTGCTCAAGGTCGTTGATCGTGAGACGCCAGAAGCGTTTGTTGCTTGTTGGGATTTGGAGGGGCCAACCTTTCGTCATGAAGCGTTCGCGGACTATAAAGCGCAGCGCGAGAAGAAAGAGGATGAATTGTACGAGCAAATCCCGCTCATTCAGGAGGGATTAGCGCTCTTAGGGATACCGTCTCACATGGTACCCGGATTTGAGGCGGACGACGTTATTGGTACCCTTGCTCGTCGAGCGGAGGCGGCTGGATGGGACGTGGTTATTTTAACGGGCGATCGGGACTTATTGCAGCTCGTGTCTGATCGGATCAGCGTTTGCCTCTTCCGCAAAGGCATCAGCGAAACAGATGAAGTGACGCCGCTCACGATTCAGTCGCAATTTGGGCTTACGCCTGAACAAATCATCGAGTACAAAATCTTGCGTGGGGATGCGTCAGATAACATTCCTGGCGTGAAGGGTATCGGTGAGAAAGGGGCGAAGGATCTCCTGGCGGCGTTTGGGACGGTCGCGGGCGCCCTTCGTGCGGCTCAAGACCCATCGTCTCCATTGCCGGCGCGTCAGCGTACGGCTCTCCTGGAGGGTCAGGGGGATCTTGCCGCGCTGCGCTCACTCGTGACGATTCGAACCGATGTTCCGGTAGAGTTTGAGATCGCTGCCACGCCTCTCGACCGATCAAACGAAAGCTTTCTCACGTTTTTGCGTGAATACGGATTTAAGACGCTGCTCACGAAATCTGATGGAAAAAGCGCTCGTCCTGCCAAGCCGGTCGTGGCCGAACAGGGTCAAGCGGATCAACGAATCGAGTTGCAACCTGTCGTGACCGATGCGCACACCCTCGACCACGTGCAAGCATGGTTGAGGATGAATACGGGAGATTTGGGGGTGGTATTCACGCCGAGCGGCGGCATGGTTCCGGCAGACCTCTGGCTCAGTGCCTCTGGCCAGCAAGTGCTGCATCTTTTGCCAGGAGTTTGGGCGCAACGCGAAGCGCTTTTTGAGAGTATTCGCGATCGAGTTGAGGCCGGTGTATTTCATGATGCAAAACGGGCGATGCACGGCCTGGCACAAGAAGGCCTGCTCTTGAGTCGTGTTGGATTTGATTGTCAGATCGCAGCTTATGTTCTTGAAGCAAATGCGGGCGAGCAAAGTATCGATGATTTGGCGATGCGGTATGCGAATCGTGACGGGCTCATTGGCGCAGAAGCGGTTGTGTTTATTCGCGAGCTTGGCAGTGTCCTCCAACGGCGGCTAAAAGAAGAGGGTCTCGACCGTGTGTATGCGCAATTCGAGCAGCCATTAATCCCCGTCCTGTTTCGGATGGAGAGGCAGGGCATTCGGCTTGATGCGGCCTATCTAGATCGGAAGAGC
>CALBSL010000214.1 GCA_937968025.1 uncultured bacterium | reverse complement strand
TGTAGGAACAGATGTCGCTTTGGCAGGAAGTCACCTTTGCTCCATGAACGAAGATTTCCATACGTTCGATCCCGTCTTCATCCTGAGCGGCGGCACGGAAGGTGAAGGGCGAGCCGTTTTTGACGATCGCCGTTCCCGGGGTGGCGTTTAAGGTGAAGGTCGTGAGGCTATTTGGGGGAGGTGTCCCAAGTGGGCGCAGGAGAGTGGCTGATTGATCTTGTGCGACTTGCGTGTTGACCAGAACCAGGCTCGGATTGACCACAGATGGGGCCTGCGCTGCGTCGAAACTGCCCTCTGTGCCGCTGATGAGGGTTGCCCCGGTTCGAGAGCCAGAGAGATCGCTTGGAAGGTCGCGAAGGGTGCCTTCCACCTGGAAGAACCCACGTTCGAAGCGGATTAACTGCTTTCCTGCCGTCATCGTCCAGCCATTTCCGTTCCAAGCGGCATCAACAGAGCGTGTATCAACGGAGAGAAGCCCTGCGGCCAGCGGAGCGTCTTGGTGGGCGCGGAACGATCGTCCGTCGAACGTCCAATAGGTGTCTGCCGCGTAGGGATTCGTCACGGCGTCGGTGGTCGCAAAAAGGATCTGCTCATCGCCGCCCCAGACACCGCTGATGAAGCGAGCTTTTGGTGCGCGGGCGACGGGTTCAAAGGTTGAACCGCCAAGCCATCGCCAGACATTTATTGATGCCTCATCAAAGGTTTGTCCGTTTGCTGATCGGTTTTCTGACTTGCCGGCGAAAAGGTACCACTCGTTCTTGAGAGGGATGAGAGCCGTCACGCCAGAACAGATAGTGGCGGGGGAGAGCTCTTTAAAGCATCCTGACACGAATCCAGAGGCTCCTTGCGGGAGGGGGAGTGTTTCAAGGGCTGTATCACCGCTCCAGGTAGCGAAAGACTGGGTTCGAGGCAGGGAGCCGTTCTGGAACCGTTCGGCGGTTTGTACCACCCAGCGACCATCTTTTCCGGTGATCGACTGAAGTTTGCGATCATTGATGCGTACGTTTTGCGCCGGCGTCCAGTTGGTGAGATTGGTGGTTGTGAAAGTGTGCTGCGTTCCTTCGTTCCAGGCGATGAGGTACTCTCGACCATCGTTCCCAATGCCAGCGATCGGGCCTGATCCGCGCGATTTATCGGAGTAATCCGTCACGTCACCTGTTTGGCCGATCGACCAGAGTCGAGCGCCGTCCGTTGCGAGCCAATCCTGTCCGCGGCCAGCCACCGTCAGCGTTGAGCCGGCACGAGAAGTGAGGGCGGGGCGAAGGTCTTGGAGCTGCCATGGTTGCGCGGCCACGCCATGGAAGGCGATAAGGCTGCTCGCCCCGGTAAGAAGGGCGACGCCGCCAAGCGACCAGCGAAGGGTTCGAGAAGAAGAGATCATACGCTCTCAGTGGTAAAACGCGAGCAGGGGGTTGTCTAGAAAAACGTGTGCATAATTCCGCTTGTGTGTAGTCAAAGAAAGTATGGTATACTTGTGTACGTCTACTCTTAAGCTCTTTCTGTTGTATGTCGGAGGAAATCCGCAAGCGTTCCGTGTCGAGGCGCCGCTCCATGAGCGCTGCTTCATCGTCTGCCGAAGGCGGAGCGCCTCCTGTTGAGCCAATTGGCTCATCCGCCTGTGGTCATAGTGGGTGTGAACGTAGCTGCAATGTGCGGTACGTTGGACCCGTCTCGCATATTCGAGATCATCACGCGCTGCATGCAGCCCAAGGAGTGAGTCATATTTGGTCCGCTTCCATTATTACGGGTTTCGCCATTGTGCTTACCGGAGCGATCGCGTTTCAGACCGCGCAAGCAAAAACGGCTCAGACTGCCGCAACGGGAACGCGTGCACTGCAGTCAGAGAATATGCAGCTTCAGAACCGCTTGGATCGGCTTGAGGCTCTCATGCTCGACACCCGCCGCGCGTGCCGAGGCGAAGAAGATCCAGCTCCTGCTCCATCCGCAGCGCCACTCACCGAAGCAGAACGTGAATTGATGCGGCAGAAATCCCAGGGAGCGAGAGATCAGCGCCCAACCTCAACGGAGGATATGGTGACAAGCACTAAAAAGAAGTTCTAAAAAACAAACCGCTTACGAGCGGCTGTTTTTTGTCGACGACGTTCTTCGCACATCGTTCTCCATCGGTATTGGATCATCTTCCGAATCAAGGTTTTTGGAAGGGGAAGGGCGTGTGGAAACTGGACAGAGCCTTTGGCATGCACGTAGGGCAGAAGGTCTTTTGAAAAATGCGCAATCGTTGCCGGGGCTGGATAGAAGCCGAGGTGCTTTGCATACACGGCGGCATGCACAAGATGTTTGCCGTCTACATCAAACGTTGGGATGCCGTAGCTGATCGTTTCAAGGGCGCTCGGAACGATCAAAAAAACAGCGGCGCGAACCCAATCAAGACGCTTCTCGCCCTCGTTATTTTTTGCCTTTTTTGATGCTTTTGGTAGGTGTGGCATGAGCCAAGTATAGCGCAGCGAAACAAGATTGCAGAGATACAAAGCAAAACACGCTGATTTTACAGCGTGTTTTGATGGCATGCTCTGTTGGATGAGTTCAGAACACAGAATTGGTGGCTGATAATCGTTCTAGCAAAATAGGCAGAAGTGTAGCACTGTTGCATGAAGTTTTTTACTGGCCGAGTCTTGTATTTACCATGGATGTGCTTTCTGGGAATCGGAGGAGCGAGAGTATCCTCCTCCGATGGGCAGAAAGGCGGATGTGACATCCGCACCTACGCAATCAGCGAACCCACCAAAGTGGTGCGATCAAGCATAGGGTGCCGTACGTAGGACCGTCGTCGATCATCAATTCGTGTGATACGCTGATGAGTTGTTGGGCTCGT
>CALBSL010000213.1 GCA_937968025.1 uncultured bacterium | reverse complement strand
TGTACCGTAGAGATATACGTATGTCTGTTCCTTCCACGGCAGGTTCTGAGTCGACGCATCATTCCGCGCATTCGGCACACAAAAAAAGGCGTCAACGACCGGTTTTTTGGCTAGCGTTGCTTGGTATTTTCTGCCTGCCGCTCTTGGTTGGAGGGGCGATCGCGGGGGCATTTCTTGGCCGTGCCTACGGGGCGTTGCAACGTGGCCAGACGGCGGCAGCTGAGCAGCGGGTCGATGAAGCGCGCGCAGCGCTGGCGCAGGCGGATTCCGCGCTCAACGGAGTAGAGTTTGGTGCAAAAGCGCTTTTATACTGGCGATATCTACCCATTCTTTGCTCGTACGTTTTTACCCTCGATGAAAGTATTGCCGCTGGTCGCTCAACCTTGCAGGGTGTTCGAGACCTGCTCGACGTTGCTGAACTCATGCAAGAGGCGTTTACACAGGTAGGCATCGGTTCTCAGGCGCTTCAAAACCCACTCGCGCCGAATCGTAGCTTCAAGTCACTCACGCAAGAGGAAAAACGCACGATTTTCGCACGCCTTTCACAGGCGCTCCCGGCCATTCGTTCTGCACAAGAGCAGATGCGCATCGCGGCGCTTCGTTGGCAGAATGTTCCACGCGAGAATCTCTCCGAAGGATTCCGTCGTGAGCTCGAAACAAAAATCGAGCAGTTTTCAGCACTTCAGCAGCAGTTCGATCAGGTGGTCCGGCTCGCAGAAGTGTTCTTGCCGATGAGTGGCTATCCAGAACCAAAGAAGTATTTGGTGATTCTACAGAACAATCAGGAGATGCGTGGAACGGGCGGGTTTATTGGAACGGTGGGCGAGGTGTGGGTGAATGCCGGCAATGTAGAGAAGATGGTGTTTCAAGATGTCTACTCCATCGATCTACCCGTGTCTGGGGTGTGGAAGCTGCCATCCCCGGCGCCAATAGCGCGTTGGTTAGAGCAGAAAAACCTCTTCTTGCGTGATGCAAACTGGTCGCCCGATGTTCCAACGACGGCGGATCTCTTGCTGCGTCAGTATGAGGAGCAGCGCGCCCTCGCCGGGGTTCCTGTACCGGCCATGGATGGGCTCATCTTCTTTGAACCGGACTTTTTTAAGCGCATTCTTGCTATTCTTGGACCTGTGACGATTGAAGATCAGGAATTTCGGGCCGATAACTTCTTCGATGCGCTTCAGTACGACGTGCACATGCGCTTTCATCAAGAAGGGATCCCAACGCCGCAGCGAAAAGAAGTGGTCGCAAAGCTCGGTGACGCTGTGTTTCAGCGCCTCACGGAAGTGCCAGTTCGTCGTTGGCCAGAGATTCTTGAGGCGACCGTCACCTCTCTTGAACAGCGAGATATCATGATTTTTGCTCGTGATCAGGAGCTGCAGCGGGCGCTCGATGCGCGAGATTGGACCGGGAGAACAAAGCCGACGCCAACAGACTACTTGCGGGTGATCGACACGAACATGGGGGCACTCAAGACGGATGGCGTCATGAACAAGCAAATTTTGTACGGGCTTGATGCCTCGAATCCGAATGAACTCCGCGCGACGGTGACATTACGCTATCGAAACACGAACGCCACACCAAATTGGCGCTACACACGGTATCGAAACTATGTTCGCGTGTATGTTCCAGATGGATCTGAGTTGCTCGCCTCAGCAGGGGCGATGGAGGATGATCTTTCGCGACGACAAGGGCGTTTTGTTCCGGGTAAGGTCGATGTGTACAAAGATTTAGGGAAAACGGTCTTCGGAGCCTTCTTCGCCGTCGAACCGGGAAAAACGGGGGAGATCCAATTTACGTACCGTTTGCCGGCGTCATCCTTGACAGCGGTGCGAAATGGTTCTTATGAGCTCCTTGTCCAAAAGCAGCCCGGGTCGTACGCTCGATTTGTCATGGATGGGCGTTTCCCGGCAACACTGACACAGGCATCACCAGCAGAGGATGAACAACGATTTGGTGATGCGGCCTATCAGAACGCCTTTGCGCTTGATCGTGATACACGCATTTTGATCCAGTGGTAGATATCTAGAGCGCTCTATGTTCAACAAAAAGATTGGTATCGACTTGGGAACGACGACCGTGCTCGTCTATGTTCCGAAGAAGGGCATTATATTGCACGAACCCTCTGTCGTCGCTATTTCATTGGCAGATAAGAAGATTTTGGCCGTTGGGAACCAGGCAAAAGACATGCTTGGTCGCACGCCAGACACCATTGTGGCCAAACGGCCGCTGAAAGACGGGGTTATTGCGGATTATCGCTCTACGGAAGCGATGCTTCGGTATTTTATCAACAAGGCGATGGGCGGGGTGCGTCTCTTTCGTCCCGAGGTGATGGTGGCTGTTCCAGGAGGGATCACCTCTACCGAGCGACGCGCGGTGATTGACGCCACGATGTCGGCGGGGGCGAAAGCGGCCTATATCATCAAAGAGCCGGTGGTGGCGGCGATCGGTGCGGATATCCCCATTGGTTCACCGTCTGGACACATGATTATTGATATTGGCGGCGGTACCTCAGAGATTGCGGTTATTTCGTTAGGCGGCATCGTTTCATCTGCCTCCGTTCGTATTGGTGGAAATAAGCTTGATGCGGCCATTCAAGAACATGTGCGCCGCAAATACGGGCTCGCCATCGGTGAACGAACGGC
>CALBSL010000212.1 GCA_937968025.1 uncultured bacterium | reverse complement strand
CCAGACGTGATGTCTTGGGACAATTTTTGGCAGAAGCGCTCATGCTTACCTTGGTGGGCGGTGCTATTGGAGTGGGTTTTGGTTTATTGTTATCGGTGATTGCGATTCAGATTATCAACTCCTTTCAAGACGGATGGAGGTTTGTTTTTCCAGGGAATGCCGTTATATTGGCGTTTACTGTTTCGGCCATTATTGGCGTTATTTTTGGTTACTATCCTGCTCGAAAAGCGGCCCGACTGAATCCGATCGAATCGTTGAGGTATGAGTAACTTTTGTCGAAACTCGTTTTAACTAGTAAACGGGTGTTTACGTTTTAAGACGAGAGCGGACGAGAATCAGTAATGACTCTATCGTTCGCTTCGGACGCCGGGGCGTCTCAGACAGGGGTTCCGGAAATAAACTTGAACTTGCTGGGTGCAGCAAATCACCTTCATCTTCCGGAAGAAGGTTCGGAGAATGAGGTTCATCTCGTTTTCACGAAATTCCATTGTTTCTCCGAAGAGGGTTGGAAAAATCTCCGGTACTTCACGCGCGGTGAATATCGAAAATCTTTCCCAGGGTCGGTGCCGAAAATCTTAGTTAACTTTCTGAGAGAATGTCAACAATCTTTCGGCAGATTATGAGGGTGAGTCGCATTGTTCTCGTCAGTAAAGACGAAATAGCTATATCACACCCTCGTCTTTATAACCGTCGAGTTATAGAGATAAGGGTACGACACCCGTTTTCATACACAAATTGAATTTGTTGATAAAAACGAGAACGAATGGGAGAGCCTCGACCATTCGTTTCGGACACCGAGTGACGGCGTCTCGAATAGGGTTCTGGGAAGTGGTGATGTTTTGCTTTGAGGCAAAACGGTAGATTTTCCCGGAAGAGGGTTCGGAGAAGGACGACTGGCACGCCTATTTGATGCGTATCCACGTAGCCTCTCCGAAGGGGGTTTGGGGAATCAGTCTCTTCACGTTTTCACGTATTTGGGTCTTCTCCCCAAAACTTGTTACCAAAAAATAGCATCGTCTCTCTGATAGATGCAGAGAAAAGGCACCATCTTTCAGCAGATAGTGAGGGTGTATCCCGATGCTCTCGCCTTTGATTGACGAAGCTCCTTTTGGCCACCCTCGCAGGAAGAAATAATACTATATTATTTTCTCCTGTGAGGCCTGCACGGGAAGGAAGTGGAGTGTGTGCAGGAAAGGAAGGTACAGAGGGGATGGACCGAATCGATCAGGCCGACTCGTCTTCGTCGGTGGGTTCGTCGGCGCTGTTTGCCGGAGACGGCGGTTCGTTGGCTTCGGTAGCCATCGCGGCGATCGAGGGGTACTGGGGCTCCCTGAAGCGGTAGTTCTCCGGTCCCTGCTCGCGCAGGTGCCAGACCTCGCCGAAGAACCACTCGAAGAAGCGCGTAGCGAGCCTCCAGCCGGCCATCGACTGAATGTGGCCGTTGGTGTACTTGCGAGTGGGTTTGCCGCCCGGCTTCTTAGGAGGAACCACCACGATCTCCGGATGCTTGGCGCGGAGGGCCTGCTTGATGGCGATCAGGTAGCGCCCATAGATCGCCTTGGGGACCTTGAGCATCTGGCTGAGGAGGAGCCAGCCCGTTTGCCGCCCGGTTCCCGACCAGTTGGCCAACTCGCCGGCCTTGCGGCGGCGGAATTGACCCGTCTTGGGATCGGGGTTCAGCCCATTGTAGGCGATGAACCGGTTCCTCGACTTGCGGAACTTCAGCCTCTTCAGTCGCCCACGGCTCCTCATGAGCTGGAGGATCTCGTCGAGGTTGGTGAGCCTCGTCTCGAGTTCGGTGCGGTCGGTCTCCGGAGACAGGCTATCGAGTTCGGACTGGGTCAGGTCGCGAGCGATCTGGGTCGCCTGCCACCAGTTGAAGTCCTTCCGCGAGGTGTCCTGCGTTCCCTTGAAGCGAAGTTCTTCGGGCTTGTTGACCTTCCGAACCGTGAAAACCTTGGGCAGCAGTTCATCGAACTTCATGGCTGCACGCGCGGCGACGATCTCGGTGCGCAGCGATGCGATCTCCGCGTCGTACTCCGTGCACTCGAAGCGAGCGATGTCGCCCATTGCACTCATCAGCCGCCCGGCGAGACGAGGGCCGACGCCCGTGACTCGCGAAAGGATCAGGCGGTAGGCGGGGAGGCGGTTCAGCGCTGCCTGCAGCCCCTTGTCCGCGAGCTTCTCCTCCGCCAGCATCGCCAGGTAGGCCGCGTCGCTCACGGCCATCTCGTTGTGGATCAGGGTGAGGTCTCCGTGAGGCAGATGTGCACGGTCGCTGTTGACGTAGACCGCCGTCCGCGCAGCTCCGATGAGCCGCTGCTTCATGGCGATGCGTGCAGCCATGACCTCGGCCACGCGATGCCAGGCCAGGCGTACGGCGATCGCAGAGCGTTCGTCGGGCGTCACGGCATAGAAGGCGACTCGCCGATCGCGGACCATCTGCGCGAGAACGACGTCGTCCTTCGCCTTGCCCACCCCTTCTTCGACGTCATCGTCGTCCTTCACCGATTCTTCCGAGGCCGTGGGCACGCCGGTGATCTCCTCTCGGTACGCCTTGAGGCGCGCCGGCGGAGTCCGCGCGATCATGATCTCGCTGCCACCGTTCGCGTAGTTCGCGAACAGGACGGCGAGTGCGTCGCCGGAACCGCCCAGCGACATGCCGACGAGGTCGCCAGCTCGCAGGCCATCGAACTCCGTCGGAATCTCCGTGACGGTGTGGGGCACCATCTTGCCCTTGGCGTTGGGTCGCAGGATGATCGAGCGACCGCTCACGAACGCCACCTTGCCGTTCTTGAGGTCGGCCATGGCCTTCCCCATCTCTTCGGCGTCGAGCTCCAACGCCTCAGCGGCCGGCAGCTCCTTGGACTTGAGCTGCCAGGGGCGCTCGAACTGCGAGACGTTCTCGCCGTCCTCGAGTTTCCGGTAAGACACAGGGTACACGCCCGCCGCGAAGTCGATCTCGCTACGGACGGCGCCGAGTTCGTACCTCGTGGGCTTCTTCATGTCGGGCACGAGGATGGCCACGCGCGTCGGCCTCTCCTCACCTGACGTGGTCGTCTTCACACGGTGCTGGAGGCCGATGTACCGGCAGGCCTGGAAGTTCGCGAGCGTCGGCTGGTTGCTGCTGTTGTGATTGGGGTTCGTGATGGCGATCTGCGTGGGTGCCGGGGTCTTCTTCTTGTTCTTCACCCCCTTCGGCCGTCCGCGGCCGCGCTTGGGCTGCTCGGCGGGGTTCGTGATGTCACTGGGGGGGGTCCGGAGGCTGTCGTCGTTGGTCATCATGCTGCTCTCTCCTTGTCGAACGAACGTGGTTGCGGTTGATGCTGGAAAATGTGATGGATTCTCTTTTGGGAGAGCGTCTAGGATCTTCCAGCAGGTTGTGAGGGCGAAGGTATGGTGCCTTGTTTGCAAACCAGAACATTCTCGCCCTCGTTTCTATCGCCGCTAAGCGATAAACATGAAGGTAAGATGTCTCCTTTTCACATTCGAATTTTTTCGAAGGTAAAAACGAGAGCGAACGAGAGAGCCTCAATCGTTCACTTCGGACACCGAAGCTCGGCGTCTTAGTAGATTCCGGAAACAGTTGCCGTAGATCGGAAGAGCACACGTCTGAACTCCAGTCACCGATGTTTA
>CALBSL010000211.1 GCA_937968025.1 uncultured bacterium | reverse complement strand
AGAAAAACGTGGATCAAAACATAGTGGTTGGTAGTGGAAAACGACATTGAGCAACCCTTCAAGCCATCTATATTTCGGTAAACAACAGACCACGCCGTGAGGCGTGGTCTTTCTTGGCTCCGGGGCCTGGGCTCGAACCAGGATACGCAGCTTCAAAGGCTGCTGTCCTACCATTAGACGACCCCGGAATAGGTGGCGGTAGGCTATCGCATGAGCGGTACATCGTCAACCAAACAGGTGTGGTATACTATTCTCGTATGCCCTTTGGAGAAATCCCCGCTATCCACGAAAGTCCCGCTCTCGCCGAGGTGCGAGCGCAGCAGGTGTTTGAATCAGACATGCGCGAGATCGTTACGGATCCCGAAGTCTTTGCCACCCTTGAACAAGGGATTCCTGAACGGTGTCTGCGTTATGTGCTGAAGGCGGCGCAGGCGGTGCGGAATGATGGGAATGCGTACCGAAAAGCCACCTGGAATGTTCGCCAGTGGCTCACGACGACAAACGGGTTTTATCTCGATCAGTATGCGCCGGAGCGGCAGATCTCGCTTATGGAACAGCGTCGTCACCAAGAGGCGGTGGAGGAGTTGTTTATGCTGCTTGGTGATCCAGGGTACGCCAAGCTGATTCTCCAAGAGCTTGAGCTCCGCCAGCATCTACATGAAATGCAAGAGGTGCTACCTGCTGCACCGAAGCGTGAACCGGTCGATTTCACAAAGCATGAGTATATCCCCGGTCGAAATACTGACCCGGAGCCGGAGCTTTCACAGCGGCCAACGGTCCTATCTGAAGAGGTTGATTTACTAGAGCCTGATCAAGCAATTACTCGACGCCCAAATTACGGTCCAGAACAAACTCGTCTCGAACGGCTTATTGACGAAATTGCGAATTTTGACTACCGGACCGAAGCGGAGCGAGACGCTATTGCTCGTGATAGTGGCGTTCGTCATGTTGGTGCGGCGAAGCAAGTGCCGCCTCCTCCCGCGGGAACGCGCTACGCTATGTCAGGTAAGGGGCGGGGGGCTGAGGCAATTGATTTTCAATTGTCTGATCCGGATTTTGAATAGGCTTGTATGCGCATCCCTTCATCACTCCCAACCATTCCATCTTCTACTCGTTCGCTCGTGATTGGCCTGGCGGTGATCGTCGCGTTTTTGGTGTTGCGATTTTCTGGGGCGGATCGAGAAGCGGACGCACTCCTCAAAGAAGTGTTAACGCCGACGGTGCTTCCGCAGGTGACGACCACGGTCCCTGTTCTCACAACGGGGGTCTCTACCACGCAGGCCGTCCTTTGGCCGGAGCGGGTGTCGGCTGATGCTACCGTCACTCGGGTGATTGATGGTGATACCGTGGATGTGATCATTGACGGAAGCGCCTCAACGACCCGTGTCCGTTTGCTTGGGATCAACACGCCGGAATCCGTCGATCCACGTCGTCCGGTGCAGTGTTTTGGGAAAGAAGCGTCACGAGCCTTGAAGACGCTTGTCGAGGGGAAGCGTATTGCGCTCGTCGAAGATGCGCAGGCGGATGATCGTGATCGGTATGGACGCTGGCTGCGCACGTTGGTGCTCGACGAAACCATGGACGTGAACGCTACGTTGGTTCGTCAGGGATATGCGCAAGCGTATGTCGATTTTCCCATGACGAAAGCACGTCGCGCAGAGCTCCGCGCGCTTCAGCGAACCGCTGAGGCGGAGAAGGTGGGGCTCTGGAATGAAGCGACGTGTGCTGGTGAGGCGTATCGCTAGAACCCTTGTCGAATGGGGAGATGATCGGCTACGCTATCTCTATCTATGATGCAATCCCTCCGTTCGCCTCGTGTGTGGATGTCGGCCTTTCTTGCGCTTGGGCTCTTTGCCTCGGTGTATTTGCTGGTGGTCTATGTGACCGGTGGGCCGATTGCTTGTGGTCCAACCCATGGATGTGACGTGGTTCGTGCGTCGCGTTGGGCGTATATCGGTCCGATTCCTCAGCCGTTGCTCGGGGTGTTGTTCTATGCGGGGATGTTGGGTTTGCTCGTGACTCGATCGGTGTTGCAGACGCCAGCACGAACGCAGCTCTGGCTCCAGCGTCTCACGCTTCTTGGAGCGATCGTGGGGATGGCTGAATCGGTGGTGCTGTTCTTGATTCAGTGGCTCGAGATTGGGGCGTTCTGTGCTTGGTGTTTGGTCTCAGGCGCAGCGGCCACGGGAACGTTTGTCCTCGCTTGGCTTGATCGCGCTTCACTCACCGATGGTCAACGCGAGGCAGATCTTCAAGGATATGCGTTGGTGCTCGGGATGCTCGCGCTCGTTGGGACGCCGCTCCTTTTGGTCTTGCTCTAGGCTCGTTGCTTGCTCTCAACCGACATGCTACGCTAGCCACTGTCTTGATTCCGTTCTTTCTCTATGACTATCACCGTGTATTCCACGCCAACGTGTCCGTACTGCAAACTCGTGAAAGAGTTTTTAAAAGAGAAAAGTATCTCGTTTAACGACATCGACGTTTCTGCCGACGGAGAAGCCGCCAAGCAAATGGTGAAGCTCTCCGGCCAGATGGGCGTGCCGGTGGTAGACGTGAATGGACAGATCATCGTTGGGTGGAATAAGAATGCGCTCGAAGAAGTGGTGGCCGCCCAAAGCAAGAAAGAATAGCAGACACCCGGCTCAGGCCGGGTGTTGTTTTTCCCGGTAGATGTCTAGTGGACGATTACTAGACATCTACTAGACACACGCTCGACCCGTCGTTAGACTTTTGAAGCTATGTTTAACAAGCTTCGAGAAATCAAAGACAAAGCAGCCATGGCTAAAAAGCTCATGGATCTGCAGAGCAAGGTGTCCGCTATTTCAGTAGATGGGATGGGTGCACGCGGGAAGGTGAAAGTGACGGTGAACGGCTTGCAGCAGATGCTCGCTTGTGACATCGATCCTGAGCTCGCTGGCGATGTAAAGAAGATTGCTGAAGGGGTCAAAGAAGCCGCGAACGATGCGCACAAGACCTTGCAAAAGGTGATGGCCGAGCGCATGAAAGAACTCGGTGGCGACGGCCTCGCAGAAGAGTTCGGTGATATCTTGAAGCAGTAAACTGTCATCATGTCCTCGCTCCCTGAGCCTATCGAGCGCGCCGCGGCGTCGTTTGATCGTTTGCCGGGCCTCGGACCGAGGGCCGCGCTTCGGTATGTCTCGTGGCTGGCGACGCAGCCCAAGGAGAGCATTTTAGCGTTTGCGCGTTCCGTGGAGGCGTTAGCGAGTGCCGTTCGCCGGTGCGGTATCTGCCAGCAATGGACCGATCAGCCAGTGTGCCGGATCTGCCGCGACACCTCACGTGATCAGCACTTGCTCTGCGTGGTGGCTACGAGCCAAGACATACGTCCTCTGGAGGTGAGCGGGGCGTTCAAGGGGTTGTATCACGTACTGCATG
>CALBSL010000210.1 GCA_937968025.1 uncultured bacterium | reverse complement strand
GGCAGCGATGCGGAGCGCGGGCGAGGGGATTTTGACGAGGGTTGGAGGGCATGCGCAGGCCTGTGGGTTTGCGCTAGATCGGGACGATCAGCTACCCCTCTTACGTGAACGGGTTCTCGCCTATGCGGAGAAAACTCTGGCGGGTGTACGTTTGGAGCCGGAACTGTTGATCGATGCCGAGGTACCATTATCGGCGTTAAACTGGGGTTTGTGGGAGGATCTGGTCGAGTGCGAGCCGTTTGGACAAGAGAACCCTCGCCCGGTTTTTGTGGTTCGACAAGCCTTTATCGCCAAATCAGACACTATTAGCGAAGGAAAGCATCTTCGACTCACCATCGTTGATGAAAGCGGAAAAACCATGAAGGGGATGGCGTTCAACTTTCCACCGAGCGCCTGGGCGCCTGCTACGGGAGAGAGGGCGGATGTGGCGTTAACGCTGAGCGTCAATGAGTGGAATGGAACACGGACATTAGAAGCGCGTATCGTGGATATTCAGCCGGTTCACTCGCCAGAAAAAGAATGATTCGGTAGTATGCAGCTCATGTCTACTTCGCTCCGAGTGCGTACAGATGGCGGATCGCGCGGAAACCCCGGCCCTTCAGGGATCGGCGTGGTGATTGAAGATCGAGAAACGGGCCAGATACTAGAAGAGCATCATCGCTACTTGGGGGTCACGACGAATAACCAAGCAGAATACCAGGCGGTGATTTTAGCGCTGCAGCGCTGTGTGGCCCTTGGCGCAACGTCTGTTGAGGTGTTGGCCGATAGCGAGCTCCTTATTCGGCAAGCGAATGGGGAGTACCGCGTCAAAAACCCTGAGTTGCAAGTACGGTTTCGTGAGATGCGCGAGTTGGTGATCAAGATTGGTCGTGTGGTGTTCAAACACGTCTATCGCGAAGCAAATACTCGCGCTGATGCCTTGGCAAACCTGGCGATGGATGGAAAAACAAGCTCCATCTAAGACGTCTCACAGAAAAAGAGGATCCATGGTATACTTTCCACCAACGAACTATGGGTCTTTTTTCTTCTTCAGAAGCAACCGGATTTGTTGGGATTGATATCGGCTACGGCGGTATCAAGCTTGTCGAACTCAAGATGGAAAAGCAGCGTTTGCGTCTCGTCACGTACGCATATGTGAATATGGCGTCGGAAAGCCTTGACCAATCACTGTTGCAGGATACGCAAACAACGGGTGATTTAGTGAAGAAAATGCTTGAAAAAGCACGTGTTCAGTCCAAAAAAGCGATTGTCTCCCTGCCGATTTCGGGAACATTCTCGTCTATTCTGCACGTGCCAACGACAGATGAAAAAGCCGTGAAAGAAGCTGTGCAATCACAGGCGAAAAAGCTCATCCCCTTGCCGCTCGAAGAGGTCGCCCTCGATACCGTGGTGATCGATAAGTCCGCCAAAACGGAACAGGAGCGCGCCTCAACTCGCGTGCTCATGACCGCGGCTCCGAAATCGCTCGTCACGAAGTACACGGAAATTTGCAAGCGGGCAGGATTGGAACTGCGTTTCTTGGAAACAGAAGCGTTTGCCGAGATCCGTTCCCTCGTTGGAAAAGATCGT
>CALBSL010000209.1 GCA_937968025.1 uncultured bacterium | reverse complement strand
TCACGCGATTATTCCTGGCGGGTCTCGCGCGCTTGATCGGGCGACGGCCGGGCGAGCGAGAAAGTGAGCGCGATGCCTGGTGTTTCTCCTTTTTCGTCTCGGATCATGCGTTGTCACTACAACGGTTTGCGCTTACGCCGCATGATCCATATCTCGAGTGGTGGACGCTCCGCTTGCTGCCTGTGCTAGATGACGGGATTGGTGAAAGCTTTTGGCGTGCACAAGCATGGGTCTGGCAACGACGGCCACAGGCGCCGCCTTGGGTTTCTTGGGGCACGATGAAAGATCGAGGGAAAAGCGTTGGCCCTGTTTGGAGAGCGCTTGATAAGGGGTGTTTCGAGTTGTTCCAGCGATTTGGTTCAAAGGAGCTGCGAGCAAAAGCAGCCGAGGAGGGGACGGATGTGGTGATGGAGCAGGAGGTCGCCAAACTCCACCTCGATGATCGTCGAGCGTGGTTTCGAGAACAGTATGAACATCGTTGCGCCCGCTTGGGCATGGCTCCGTACACAGACGCTCAGTGAGTGGGTTTGGCGTTTGTCGCTCTTGCTTCTCCCATGGCAGACACGGGTGTTTTTTGAAGCGCAAACGTTGGGGGTCGTCCCTTGGGAGCAGGGGCGCCCGTCGTTCTATCTCAGCATGGGGGTGATGTGGGTGTTGGTGGCGCTCGTGGCGCATCAACGTCGACCCTGGCCGAACTGGACGAGGCGTCAGATCGTCGTCGGTGTACTCGTTGGGATGGGGCTCACGCTCCCAACGCTCTCTCTCATCGCGACCGGACAGTGGTTGCTGCAAGTGGGAACATTGCTGCTATGGGTGTGGGCGCTACGGCAGGTGGGAACTCCTGAAAAACAGGGTCGGTGGTTGCTCATCGGCTTGCTTCCGTCGGCGGCGTTCGGAGTGGCGCAGGCGATCTGGCAACAGGTGCCAGCATCGACCGTGCTTGGGGTGGCGGCTCAGGATCCGGCGCAGCTCGGCGTCAGTGTGATTCAGGTTGGGACGGAGCGGGTGCTGCGAGCCTACGGATCGTTTTCCCATCCGAATATCTTTGGTGGATGGATGGCTATGGCGACGTTGCTCGCGTGGCATTTTGCGCAAAGGAACGGTCGATGGTATCCAGCGGTGGGTGTGAGCGCTCTCGCGTTAGCGCTTTCGTATTCGAGATCAGCCTGGGGAGCAGCGATCGTGGGTGGCGCGCTGCTCGGTGGGCTGGCATGGAAATCGGCGACCCTCAGGCAGTGGGCAAAAGGCGGCGTGTGTATCGCGGTCGTGGGGGTGGTGGTGTTTGGACTGGCACCAGAACGAGTGACGACACGCTTTCAGACCGAGACGCGGCTCGAGCGGCAATCCGTCCAACAACGATCCACGAGTGCCACTGAAGCCTTGGACGTGCTCCGCGCCTATCCGTTTGGTACCGGTCTTGGCGCGTATCGGCTTGGGCTGGTTCGCCGTGCGTGCGTCGCGGATACCGCCTGTGCCGTCGCGGGTGAGCCGCCGCACATCGTCCCGTTGTTGGTGTTGGTTGAGCTTGGGGTCATTCGAGGGGCGATCCTTGCGGCGTGTGTACTAGCACTGTGCTGGCGATGGCGTCGGACGCATCTCGGCCTTCTGGGAGCGTTTGTGCCAATGGCGTTTGTGAGCGCGCTGGATCATTATTTCTGGTCCTTTTGGGCGGGGCAATCGCTTGTTGCGGTGGTGGTGCTGTTGATGGGTTTTTTGGCCACAAACACGTCCGTTGACAGTCCGTCGAGGGGAGGGTAAAAAAGGGGTATTAGCACTCGCCGCTCGCGAATGCTAACTCTCAGGAACCGTAATTCTCATTTTCCATTATGCAATTGCGTCCACTCCATGATCGATTGATCGTAAAAGCCGTCTCGAAAGAAGAAGTGACGGCGCTCGGCATTATCATTCCTGATACAGCCAAGGAAAAACCGATGGAAGGCCAGGTGGTGGCTGTTGGCGCAGGCGCGCGCTCAGAAGATGGCCGCGTTGTCTCTCTTGAGGTCAAAATCGGTGACCGTGTGTTGTTTGG
>CALBSL010000208.1 GCA_937968025.1 uncultured bacterium | reverse complement strand
ATAATCCACTACAACTGAACGTATACTCGGTCCGTTTATTGATTCAGTTTTATTGTATGAATATTGTCATTGCCACGGGGATTTATCCACCTGAATCTGGCGGGCCGGCAACGTTTGTCCGTGATTTAGCCGCGCGACTAATCGCCGATGGTGACGTCGTGCAGATCGTGACCTATGGAGATGGGCGCACGGATCGAAGCTTGGGCATTGAAACGGTGGTTGATCGGAGTGGTCCGGTGTTTGTTCGCTATCTACGCTACGCATGGCGGCTCTGGAAGGTGTCTAAGCACGCGGATCTCATCTTTGCGCAAGGTCCGCTCTCGGAGGGGGTTCCCGCGCGGATCGTGGCGGCGTTGCGCCGTAAGCCGTTCGTCTTGAAAGTGGTGGGCGACGTGGCCTGGGAATCCGCGCAGCGGGGTGGATATTCGGCGGACCTGGACCAGTTTTTACAAGAAGTCGCCCATGGTAAAACGGCCGTTATTCGTTGGCTCGAGCGCATCGTGGCTCGCACGAGTGATCGGGTGATCACGCCGTCTCAATATCTTCAGAGTGTTGTGCTGAAGTGGGGCGTTCATGAACAAAAAGCGGAAGTGATTTATAACGCGGTGCAACGGCATGCGCCTGCTCTCACAGGACCGGTATTGACGGCGCAGTATGGGCTTGAGGGGAAACGCGTCCTGCTTGCAGGGGGAAGGCTTGTACCCTGGAAGAACATTGGGTTCCTCATCGAGCTGTTGTTAAAGCGTCCCGTGACGGAGGTGCTTGTTGTTGTGGGTTCTGGGCCGAATGAGCGAATCTGGAAACAAAAAACCCTCGATCTTGGGTTGGAACAGAGGGTTATTTGGACGGGAGATCTGTCTGCGCACGCACTCGCCGCTTGGTATGAGCGTGCAGATGCTTTCCTTCTGCCATCGTTATATGAGGGATTGTCGCACATGCTCCTTGAAGCTGCGCTGCACGGAGTGCCAAGCTTGGCGAGTCCTGCGGGAGGAAATGCAGAAGGAGCGGCGCTGTTTCCTGAGCAGGTGCGCATCGCTCCGCTGGAACAGCAGGCGTGGTCTTCTGCTATTGATACACTGCTTCAGCTCAATCGTACGGTACCGGTGGCTGCTTGGAGTAAACAGGAACAGTATCGAGCGTATAGGGCGCTGCTTGAATCACTGGGGCGTTCACGATAGAAGCACAGAGCTTAGTCCAAGCCGTACACGCTCGCTATGTCAGACCGTTTCCAGGTCGGTTGTTGATCCTTCACGAAAACGTAGCTTCCGATCACCAGTCGATCCATGTCGGTATTCATGAAGCAGCGGTAAGCATCTTCAGGGGTACACACAATCGGCTCATTTCGCACGTTAAAACTGGTATTAATCAGGACGCTGCACCCTGTTTGCTTGTGGAAAGATTGTAGCAAAAGCCAGAATGGTTCGTTCGTTTCTCGTGAAACGGTTTGGATACGTGCCGAATAGTCCAAGTGGGTGATAGCCGGGAGGTCAGAGCGCGGGGTATAGAGGCGTTCAAAAAGAGGGGCAGATGCGGGGGCGAGAGCATGTCTTCGATGGGCGGCTACAGGTGCGGTAAAGAGCATGTAGGGCGATGGCTCTGAACACGCAAAATAGTCTTGCACATGCTCTGCAAGAACGGCGGGTGCGAAGGGCCGAAAACCTTCGCGGTATTTGATTTTGAGATTGAGTTTTTTCTGCATCTCCGCATTCCGTGGATCTCCTAGGATGCTCCGATTACCGAGTGCGCGAGGCCCCCATTCCATTTTTCCCTGCATCCAGCCGATCACGTTTCCGGCAGCGATGTCGGAAGCGATCAGCTCGGTGAGTTCCTCAAAATTAGGGTATTTTTTTGCGACGGCTCCGTAGGTTCGCATCATTCGTTCGACATCCAGGTCTGAGTATTGTGGACCAAGATAGGAACCCTGCATGTCATCGAGTGTTCCGTTATGTATCGCTCGAGGCAGGCCTTGCCAGACGTGCGCTCCGACATAGGCAGCGCCCAAAGCTCCGCCCGCATCTCCTGCGGCCGGCTGAATCCAAACGCGCTCAAAGAGATTCGAAGTACGGATTTTCTCGTTAGCGACACAGTTCAGCGCCACGCCTCCCGCAAGAACCAGGTGTCGGAGCCCTGTGAGCGTTCGTGTCGTTTTTGCGAGACGAAGCACCACCTCCTCGCATACTTCCTGTATCGCGAGGGCGAGATCGGCGTACGCTTGAGTGAGCTCGCTCTCGGCGGCGCGTGGCGGGATGCCGAACAGCGCTTCCCAGCGGGCGTTGTTGCACATGTTGAGTTTGGTGGCAAACTCAAAATAGGCCATATTGAGGGTCATTGACCCATCTTCTTGAAGTGAAATGAGGGTGTTGAGGATCTGCTGTTTGAATCGCTCGACTTGGGGGCTGTTTTTATGTCCATAGGGAGCAAATCCCATGAGCTTGTATTCGCCGCTATTCACTTTAAAGCCGCAATAGGCGGTAAAGGCGGAGTAGAGAAGCCCTAAGGAATGCGGGAAGGGAATCTCTTTCAGTATCTGAATGCTCGCTCCCTTTCCGACCCCGATCGTCGTTGTTGCCCATTCACCAACGCCATCAATGGTAAGAATAGCCGCTTCGTCAAAAGGGGAGGGATAAAACGCACTTGCGGCGTGCGACAAATGATGTTCAGAAAAGAGCAGCGGTGGAAGCTTTGCACCATCAGGCTGGAGCTTTTGCAATTCTTCTCGCAGCAGGTGCTTCATGAACAGCTTGTCCTTGATCCAGCCCGGCATCGCCGCAACAAAACTCACGATCCCTTTTGGAGCGAACGCGTGGTACGTTTCGAGTAATCGTTCAAACTTGATGTACGGCTTATCGTAAAACACGATCGCATCTAAATCGCTCACCTCGAGACCGTACTCAGACAGGACGAAGCGAATCGCCGCCTGAGGAAAACGGTCATCATGTTTTTTTCGAGTAAAGCGCTCTTCGTGAGCGGCGGCAACAACCTTGCCATCAATCACGAGGGCGGCGGCGCTGTCGTGATAATAGGCCGATATCCCGAGAATGATGGATCGAGCGGATGAGTGGCGCATGGCTAGAAGATGGTATAGATAAACGGAGCCGCAACCGTTCCTCCCCCGAATACAAGCAGTGCGCCAACGCTCAAGAGGACGAGAATAAGAGGAAGGAGCCAAAATTTCTTTCTTGTTTTCAAAAATCCCCAGATATCACGAAGAAATTCCATAGAATGATGCGGATAATGGTGAGTGGAGGCTAGTAGGGGTGGAGCACATCGTCTTTGGTGAACGTGTGTTGGCGCTCAAGAAAGACAGATCCGGTGGTATGTTTGAGCTTGAGCGGGTCTTTTTTCATCGCTTTGCGAATGGCGCCCACCGGTACGACGAAGACGAGAAAGACGATGCCGAAAAAGAGCTTTGGCATGATGGCGCCCAGGATTTCGGCAAGCTTTTTCCAGAGATATGCAATCGGAAAGAGGAGCTTTGGTTGAAAGAGCGCGAGCAGTAACAGAGTGAGCGTGAGGGCGGCGTAGGTTGGCTGGGGAGCGCGAAGCTCGAGCAGCGAAAAGAAGGCGGCGAGAACGAGTCCTGTATCACG
>CALBSL010000207.1 GCA_937968025.1 uncultured bacterium | reverse complement strand
AATAAATGAGTTATGGCAGGTGACAGTGTTTAAACAGGTTTTTTCAATAAATTCAAGTTTTTTAGGTTTTTTAGGGATCGGGAAGTTGGGCTCTCTTTTAGGTGAAAAACGTGCTTATTTACGAGGAATGTGCTTATAATTGATCGTCGTTTATTAGTAGAACCATGAATTTGTCTTCTTGGGTACGGAGTCTGTTGACTCGAAAATGGGTACAGGAGTTGCTGGCTTATTCTGGACAGGGCTATATTTTGTCGTTCATTAATATCCTTGTTTCTATTTTGTTGGTCCGTTTTTTTGGTCGTGAGGAATATGGGATGTATGGTTTAGTATTTGCCGTTTCCGGCGTGATTACCAATGTGTGTGGCTTGGGAGTTTTTCCTCTTGCCATGACACGTTGGTTGAAGGATCAGCGTCCAGAAGAAGAGCGGGAAACGCGTGCGTATTTTTCTACAGGGTTGACACTTGCTCTTACCTTGTCGGTTTTTGCTCTTCTGGCTTTGTTTTTTTGGTATCCGTTTTCGTTTGTGGTGTATTCTTTGGTCGCAACAGTGAGTTGGTTTTTTTATAATCTTGTTCCTTTTAGTTATATCTCGTTTGTGAAAGAGCGGCGTTTGAAGGGTTTTCTTGGTACAGAAACCATCGTCCAGCTGATTAAGACAGGGGTGCCTTTAGGTGTTCTTTTGTGTTTTTCTTTTACGATGACGTGGTTTTTTCTTGGTCTAAGTCTCAGCATGGTAGTAACGACTTTTTGGCTGGGATGGTTAGCGACACAAAAGCGCGTTGACCTATCTCTGTTTCCGCGACGCTTGACCTATGCATTTTTGAGAAGTAAGCAGCTATTTATACGTGGCGTAGGCATTGCTTTTGAATCAGGTGCGGCTACATTTTATGCGTCTCTTTTATTTATTGCGGCTTCTCAATTAGGTGGTCTTGGTTTGACGGCAGATATTAAGGTTCTATCGGGATATGTTGCTACCCTCACGTTTGTGAGCACGCCTTTTTCTAAATGGGTCACAAATCATCTTCCGCAGAGACTGGGAAATTCGACACGTCCCTGGCAAGACATGATGAAGTGGAATGGGATAGGATTTGTCCAGGGATTGGCGGTCTATGTGGTTGGTCTTATACTCGCTCCTCTTGTTTTTCCCCTGGTGTATGGACCTATGTATGCTCATCTATGGGTTGAGTATGCTAAGGCTGGCTTATGGCTTGTCGTATGTGGGGGCGCGGTGGGCGTTAGCGTTTTTTCCCGTCTTCAGGGTATGGGGTGGACTTTTGGTCTATTAAGCTTGACGAATATCTTGCTGGGTATTCTTTTGGTATATCTTTTGAACGTCGATACCGTTCAAGGATTGGCTCTTTTTTATGGATTGTGGGCGATTCCGGGCACCCTTGGTTCATATGTGCTTTCTTATCTTTACATTCGTCGTCACCAACGGTTAGCTGCCTCTGTGATGTAGCGTTTTTCCTATGTATATTTTTCAACATGATCGTGCGCTTTTGCAACACGCCTTAAGTCGAATCATAAAAGAATATGGTCTGTCTGGTCGTGTGCTGGATGTAGGGGCTGGATCATTTTTACGTTACGCGTCTTTTTTTCCTGCGGGAACTCAGTATGATAGCCAAGATATTGCGGCGTCAGATAAAATTCAGCACACTTTTATTGGCGACGCAGCTCACATTCCTGCCCAAGACGCTACGTATGACGTCGTTCTTTCCACACAAGTTTTGGAACATGTGCCCGATCCCTTTGCCGTTTTGCAAGAAATGAAACGTTTGGTTAAACCCGGGGGCTATATTCTTATTAGTTGCCCACAATCAAATGAGGCGCATGAAATTCCTCACGACTATCATCGTTTTACGCAGTATGCTTTACGAACCTACGGAAAAAACCTTGAGCTCAATGTGGTTCATATAGAGCCAGTAGGAGATTTTTGGAGCATGATGCATCGATATGGCACACGTTTTTTTATCGACGCTGTACGTCTACATGATCATCCCTGGTTAGGACGTGGTTTGTCATTTGTTTGGAGGATGAGCTCGCCGATCATTTCTTGGATGGATCGTGTTCTTGTTTCGGCGGAAGTAAAAGGTAAATATGTTTTAGGCTGGATATGTCTGTATCAAAAACAAAAATAGCCTTTTTTTCTGATGAATATCCGCCTTGGTCTATTGGGGGTGCGGGTATTGCCTGTAAAAGAGCATTTGAAGCCTTAAAAGCTACAGGAAAGGTGGAACTGTCTTTGTTTACTTTTCATGCAACCA
>CALBSL010000206.1 GCA_937968025.1 uncultured bacterium | reverse complement strand
GTGATGCCGGCCTTGCGGCCGCTCGGCGAGCCCAAGGCCGCCAAGACCGCCGCGGCCGAATAGCCCGCGCCGGGCGTCGTTAAGGGGACCGATGCTCGCACAGCTGCTGAACGGGTTGATCATCGGCGCGATGTACGCGCTGGTCGCGATCGGCTTCACCCTGGTGTTCGGCGTGCTGCTGATCGCGTTCGCTGTTGAGCCGCGTGAGCCCGAAGGAGACGGACGGTGACCGCATCTTCTTGGGAACAAGTCCGGAAGCACCTTGAGTCGGGACATCCGGTGCAGTCTGGCAGCTTTCGATTCACGCTCAGCAGCGACAAGACCACAGTCTACGGATACTGCACATCGTGTGACGATTCCGAGTGTTACGTCGATCCCGAACCGATCGACCAATTCTGCAAAGAGAGCTTCTGGCATAAGCCGAACGAGTACGAGCTGATCTTCACGCCCCAAGATTCAACCGGCGGTTGAAATTCAAGAACCAGGAGAGCACCATGCCGCTAGACAAAAAGATCGTCGAGACGCAGGGATCCGATCAATTCATGGCCGCGCTGAACGAGATGGAGACGATGGGCGGAGGATTTGTGAAGGCACTCGCTGCGGCGTGGCGCAAAGCAGACTCATTCAACCACAACAAGCTCGTCGCTGCGTTCCCGGAATATCTCCACGAATACGCGGAGCGCGCTGAGCGTGCGAGCAAGAAGTACGCAGTCGTCGAGGCGGGCGGATTACACGGAGAATGTGTGGCCGAGTCGTTTGTCGAAGGCACAGAGCAGGGAGTCTCGTACCGAGAGGCGGATGATCTCGCGCACAAGTGCAACAGGGACAACTTCGGCGCGCGGAGCTACTTGGTGGTGGCTCTTCCGTACGAGCTCAAGAAAGGGCTGGAGCGATGAAGGAGACCATCAACGTCTACACATGCAAGTCAGGGCACCGCCTTGTTACGGTCGACCGGCAGGCAGGCGTGACACCTTTCATCATCGGCTGCAAGCACCCTGGTTGCGCGGAGCGTGCACAATCGAACTTCTATCTAGTCGACCAGAAACACACGCCGACGCACGAGTGGTACCGACCGAGTTTGAGGGAGTACGAGACGCTAGATCCGCACAGCAAAGATCACGTATCGAACGGAGGCCTGTTGCTACGAGAGATCGATTCGGATCGAGAGCACGAGCCGCCTATGAGCGACGAGACGCTTGAAAAGATTCGTCCCACGTTCGTGATAGACAGTCTTGGCCCTGCCAGTATCAAGACGAACGCCACATTCGCGAACATCGTGAATCGGTTCAAGAAAAGGAAGAAGCAGAGATGAACGAGAACACCAACAAGATCGACTTCAAGGACAGCGACCGGTTCGAGATGATCTACGGCATCCTGTATCAGATGCGGGGATCGGTTTGTCGCAGCATCGACGACAAAGTTGTTTCTGAGTGGTGGGACGACGACGCCGGCGACAACCCTAAATACATAATCACTCTGAAAAAAGCTCAAGAGAAACTTGAAGAATGGGGCTACGTCGTCACACTGAGTGCCTCGGCAAGTGACATACCTCCGCTTGAGGTGACGCCTGAAATGAAGGCGAACGGCGCGATGATCGACGAGGTCCGCAAGAACGTGTTCCATGAGTTCATGGACGGCGCGCCGGTGCGAAACTACAGCGCGGAGATCGTGGCGGCGTGCCGGTACGTTGGTGAGCACTGGACAGGCGATGATGGAGATCGGAAGAG
>CALBSL010000205.1 GCA_937968025.1 uncultured bacterium | reverse complement strand
TCGCCTTTACGAATGTGGTGAGCTATCCAGAAGGAACTGTGGGCATTGCCTACTCGAGCCGGCCATTTGAAGTGACGGGTGGAAAAGAAGGATATGTGTACACCATTAGCAGTGGAACGCGTCCACCAGGACTCGCACTGTCTGATACGGGGGCATTACAGGGAACGCCAACAACCGCAGGAACGTATAACTTCACCATGCGCGTGACGGATGCGACGGGAGCCGTGGTGCAAGCAAGCCGAACGGTACGCATTAACGCGGCTCCGGTCGCGAGCGGCAGTGGTAGTGGTAGCGGTTCTTCTTCCTCTGGCCAGACGGTATCTGGTGGTGGCGGGGGAGGTGGCGGTGCCATTGGTTCCGTTACGTTGCCAAACAGCGATTCCGCCGCTCTCCAAACGCGCATGAACACCTTGAATCGTATCGGTATACAGGTGCATGATCTCGTGAAATTGCAGGATGATGGTGATGCAAATACGCAGCACGATACGACGGTGTACTACATCGGCTCCGACGGCCGTCGTCACTTCTTCCCAAATCCAAAGGTCTACTTCACCTGGTTCCATGACTTCAGTCGTGTGCGCATAGTAAGCGCAGCGTCCTTGGCGGAAATTCCGCTCGGAGCAAACGTCACGTATCGCCCTGGGGTACGCATGGTCAAGTTCGAAAGTGATAATAAGGTGTACGCTATCGAAGGTGGTCGACGTCTCCGCTGGATTCAGTCTGAGGCGGACGCCGCTTCCATCTACGGAGTGAACTGGAACCGCAACATCGATGACATTCCTGTGGTGTTCTACACCGACTACGTCTTCGGCACGGCACTTGGATCTGCTGCTTCGTTCAGCCCATCCATCACCATGGCGATGATCACGTGGCCAAGTCAGGTGTTGCCATAAACATTGAGTACGCAAAGAACGATCCGCTGTTCAGGCGGATCGTTTTTATTAGGGGACTGGCGGAAGTGAGGATGCATCGAAGTGGGATTCGTGCTGTTGGTTGGCTTGTGTGATGATCATCCGTATCCGATCCTTATCTTTATGCCGCTTCAGCTTCTTTTCGGCACCAAACGCGTCGCGCATCGATGAATGATGCTGAACATAGACCAATTTCCAATCTCTCGCTTTGCTCGTATAGCCTTTATTGCTAGACAGATGGCGTCGTAGTCTGCCTGATATCCCACGAGTTGCGCCGATATAGTATCTATCTAGAGATGAGGAGTAGAGAATGTAGAGACAGGGTTCTTCTTGCATACACCACTCCGTTCCACATCAAGAAAAATATTGCAACCGGGATGCTCTGACGAATGAGACGTCGTATCAATAAAACAAAAGACATCCCGTTTAAGGAATGTCTGATGTTGGTGGACCTTGCCGGGCTCGAACCGGCCACCCCCTGCTTGCAAAGCAGGTGCTCTACCAAATGAGCTAAAGGCCCAAGATAAGATTGTATCGAACTGCCACCCTCCCGGTCACAACCGGGATGCTCTACCAAATGAGCTAAAGGCCCAAGATAGGATTATATCGAACTGCCGCCCTCCCGGTAGCAACCGGGATGCTCTACCAAATGAGCTAAAGGCCCAAACTTAGGCCCCGGAATGATAGCGAAATAACAAAGAATTGGCAAGAGCGCCTACTCTACGATACGGCTGCTGGGCTCAAGGGCGGTTCGCCGGAAAGGACGGCAACAACGTTTGCCGCAGCAAGGCGGCCCATGGCTTCACGGGTTTGGATTGAGGCACTCGCGATATGCGGTGTGAGGACGACGTTCGGCATGGTCTTGAGTTCGAGGGCATCGGAGGGATCGGCATCAATCGAAGGCTCCGCTTCGTACACATCAAGCGCGGCTCCGGCGATGCGTTTGGTACGAAGGGCGCGCAAAAGGGCTTTTTCATCAACAACAGGTCCTCGCGAGGTATTGATGAGGTATGCCTCCTTTTTCATGAGCGAGAATTGCTCGGTTGAAATCAGGTGGCGTGTTTCCGGAAGGAGGGGAACATGGATCGAAATCACGTCAGCACGCTGTAGCAGCTGATCAAGAGGAAGGAACGGTGCTTGGAGCCGATCAGACAGCTCAGGATCGGGCTTGCGACTCGTGTAGACTAAGCTCATACCAAACCCAAGCCGAGCAATTTCCGCCACGCGTGTTCCGATTCTGCCCGCACCAATAATGCCAAGCGTTTTTCCGCGAATGTCTGTTCCAAGCATCAGAGTAGGCGACCAGCCCGTGTATTTTTCCGCACGAGTGAAGGCGTCTCCTTCGGCGATGCGTCGAGTGACGGCAAGCATGAGGGCGACAGTGTGTTCTGCCACGCTCTCGCTCATTTCAGGAACGGGGGTATTTGTGACAGCGATGCCGCGTTTTTTTGCAGCAACAAGATCGATATTATCAAAACCAACGGCATAATTCGCAATCACTTTCAGCTGTGGACCAGCGGCAGCCATCACCTCATCATCGATGCGATCGGTTAAAAGACAAAGCAGCGCATCAACCCCTTTCACGCGAGACAGAAGCTCTGCTCGAGGAATAATCGTATCCTGATCGAACAGATCGACGTCGTAGCCTTCTTGGCGAAGCAGATCAATTCCTGGACCTGGAAACGAGCGGGTGATGAGTACACGAGGCATACATAGTGAGTATACGGTGTTTGTCGTTCTTTATCGAGGGGCGTGCTACCATAGCAACATGAAACGCCTATCGTTGGGGATATTTGCTCTCACCTCCCTTGTTTTTCCGGTGTCATCGGTACGGGCAGAGTCGATTCGTGCTTTTGATAGCACGCTGACCATCACCAGCGGCGATGACGCGCTCATTCAAGAGCGGATCGTGTATGATTTCGGCGACAACCTTCGTCACGGAATCTATCGAAACATCCCACGATATCAGTGCCCTGGTTCAACCTGTGTTCAAAGCGGTGTCGTGTTTTTTCCGCCTGCAAGAAATGGAGAGCGTGAAGAATACACAGAATCCACTCAAAGAACGGCTGTGCAGCAACGAATTGGCGATCCGGTGGTGGAAATCCAAGGCGTGCACGAGTATGCCATTCGGTACTCGGTGCGGCATGCAGTAGTAGAATCAGGTGATGGGCAGCTCATATCGTGGAATGTGACCGGCCAAGACTGGGAGGTACCGATCGAGCTTTCAACATTTATCCTCGAAGGGCCAGTGGTGCCAACAGATGTCGATTGTTTTGTTGGGGTAGCTGGGTCGCAAGAGTCGTCGTGTGTTCTGTCGACGAGCGGAACTCGCGTCACGGCAACGCTTTCTCGTCCACTTGCTCCGAATGAAGGGTGGACCGTTGATGTGCGCTATCCGGCAGGAACATTTGCCTCCGCGTTGCATGTGACGCCAAAGCCACCAATTCCGTACTGGCTGATGGCGGCGTTGTGCCTGACGGGGCTGTGGGCGGGGATTTGGTGGGTGCTGGGGCGTGATGCGCGCGGTCGTGGGACGGTGATTCCAGAGTATGATCCGCCACGCGAGCTCAAGC
>CALBSL010000204.1 GCA_937968025.1 uncultured bacterium | reverse complement strand
TGTAGCTGTAGAGCATCGCCGTTGCTTGGTTCACGGGAGTGATGACCAGGCCGTTGATCACGCTGCTTTTTCCTGGCGCGTGTCCGGCGATCGTGACGCCTCGGCTCAACATTTGAAACAAGTAGCGCTCGCGATGCTGTTTTGCGGCGTATTCAACTTGATTGGCGAAGCCTTTAAAATCCTGAATACGAGGATCGCTCATGGAGCAGCTATCGCACACTGCATAGCCCGTGGCCCAATCGAGCTGTTTTTGTGAGGGTGAAGGGTCTTCTACTAGGCTTTGTTCTTTCTGGAGAAGCACAAGCAAATACTGCGGGCTGATTTTGTAGGAACCAGCCACACGCCACAGGATATCGGCGGGACGCTTGAGCTCGCCGTCAATATCGGCCAGGCGAAGGTGGGCAAGTCCGCTTTTCTTGGAGGCGAGAAAACGTTGGATGCGTTCAGCATCCCAACCATCGAGCGAGAAGAGGTCGGCATCGCTCAAGATCGCATTCGGATTGAACCCAGCATCCAAGCGTGGCGTGGTTTGCGCACGGACGGCAAGCGGCTGCAGCGAGGGAAGAAGGAGCGAGCATCCCAAGAGCAAGAACAAAAAACATCGAGACATAGGGGTATGCTAGCATGCGAGATCAGGGGTGGGGAGGGGTGACAGGACCCGGGTTTCTTGCCATGCTGTACCCATGTCTCGCGTGTTTGCTTGGGTTCGTCGAAATAGCCTCCTCTTGTTTGGCTGGGGGGTGGTGAGTCTTGTGTATGGGGCGTTTGCGCTTCAAGGGGCGTTGCCGCTGCTTTCGCCGGATGAAACTGCTGTGTTCACCTTGGCGCGAACGATCGGCGAAGAAGGTCGTGTCGGGTTGTTTGATGCTCGTGCTCAAACCCATCTGTGGCTCCACCCTCGGAGTTTTTTGGTTCGTGATGGGTGGTTGCTTCCGGTGGGCTTTCCGTTGTGGCCGGTCATGCTTTCGGTACTGGGCTGGGTTGGATCAGGGGCGAGTATTTTATGGTTGCAAGTACTCGTGTGCGCCTCAGCCGTGATTCCTCTCACCTTGCTTGCGGAACGAGTGTTTGGGTGGCGGCGGTGGATGGCGCTCGCGTGGGCGTTCATTCCGCTCGCGTCGCCGCTTGCGGTGCTCTATGGTGCCCGTGGTGGTTTTACCTTGATGCCGCAAGTGGCGCTGCTCGCCTGGACAGGATGGGGGCTGGTTCGTGGAGCGCGAGCTCGTGGGGTGGCGTTTGGGGTGGGGGTGCTTGGAGCCATCACCATTGGACTTCGTCCGACTGAAATCGTGTGGATCGCTCCCGTTCTTGTTGTGCTCGCCTATCAGGCTCGCGCTGTGTGGCAGGGATACTATCGATGGCTTCTTCTTGGGGTGGCAGTTGGTGCTGCTTGTGTGCTCGGGGTTCATTGGTGGGTGTATGGGGCGCCCTGGAGGATAGGGTATCTCCTGCCTTCATTGTCTTCATTGCTGGCGCTGACGCCGGTGGCGGTTGAGGGGGCGGTCTCATTTTGGCGGCGATGGTTGCCGTATGGGGTATCCATCGCTCAGCTGCGCGCGAATGTGGAAGCGGCGTTCTGGTTGGGGTGGTGGGCGTGGGCGGTTGGAATCGTTGCGGTGATGGCGGCATGGGTCGCCCAGCGTCGTGCACGCGTGAGTCGAGGAGAGGCGGCGTCAGTTATTCTCCTTGTCTGGATGACGCTTTGGGTACTCTTTTACTACGGTCAGGGTCGATATGCGGATCATATCGGTGGGCAACAGATGCATCTAGGAAGCTCATTTTTGCGGTATGTCGCGCCGGCGGTGTTTGGGTGGATGGCTTGGGCGGCTTGGGCGGCTATCGAATGGGCTCGCAGTGCGCGATGGCGCACGGCATTGGTGGCTCTCCTGCTGTGCTCAAGCGTGAGTGGAGGGATCGGGTGGGCCTATACCGATGCAGAAGATGGCTTACTTCGCGGTCGGCGTGAGCGTGAGATGTACGGTGACGTACGGCAAGCAGTGCAAGCGATAGCTCCGGCGGAAGCGATTTGGGTCTCTGATCGATCGGATAAAATGCTCTTCCCTTCGCGAATGAGCGTATCGCCTGTACCTGCGCGTGAGGAGCTGCTCGCGTTTCTTCAGCGGCAGCAGGGGCAGGTCTTCCTGTTCGCGCGACCACCTCGACAAGCGGAGCGAGATGCGTGGACACGGGCTGGTCTCGAGCTCGTCGAGCGGCAGTCGTTCGCCCGTGAAACCGTCTACGAAGTGCGCCTCCGTCCCGGCTTTGCCGAAGTGGGGACGGATAGGGCACACTAGACGGTATGTTCTGGCGTCGCCTTCCCCTCGTGATCGGGTGTCTCCTTCCATGGGTTGTGGCGGGGGGTGTTGGTCTTTGGGTCGTGCAGCGGCATATCCCAAAAGACGGAGTCATGACGATCGATATTCCGCTTGATGGACGATCGCCCTGGTTTGAGGCGTTTCTTCCTGGTCAGCGCGCAACCTCGCCCGGGGTGCAAGACGGTGGATGGGTGGGGCAGCGCATCACCGATGATCCGGTGTACGCAAGAATTCGGCTTCCAGGAGCGTACGACGTGGCCGAGGTGATGATGGAATTCCGTCCAGAGGATCAGCCGCTCCTGGAAATTGGGGTCGAACGCGGCCGAGAACCCACTGTTTCCTACGAGCTTGTTCCTCTGTGGAGCGAGCAACTTGAAACGTCCGCGTATGTTTCGACGACGGTGAACGGCGTACCGTGGCTCGTCGATCCGCTGGTTGGCGCTGCTGCGACGGCGGCGGATGCGTCGCGCGTTGCCTGGCATGCGAGCGGTACCATTCCCCAGGCTTGGATGGATACAGGAACGTCAACCAAGCAGACTATCCGTGCGTCATTACGTGGGCAGCATGATTTCTGGTTTGTGCCGGTGAATGGCCGCATCGATCTCTCCATGGTGCTGCAAGACATGAATCGTTCGCGCCAAACGTCCACCGCCTCACTGCGGTTGATGCGTGATGCAGAGCTTGTCTGGGCTGATTCGGTGAGCTTCGGTGGTCGTGATGACGCAAGACCGTCACCGCTTATCGAAAAAACCTGGGCCTTTGAGGCGCTGCCTCCCGGGGTCTATCGTTTTAGTGTTCTCGCTGATGATTCGATTTTTATTCGCGAGTGGACCACGTTGGCAAAGCACTGGGTGATTGGTCCGCGCGTCTATTTTGCGGATGAGATTGGGTATAGCACGTCAACACCATCGGTACGCGCATGGACGAACAGCTCATTTCTTGAAGTGAAGACGCTTCATCCTGAGGGAACGCAAGTGGTGCAGCTCGGTTCAGCGACGGCGACCATCCGAGAAACGCACGCGACGGTGCTTCTCGAACGCCGTGACGTCGACGTTGGTGGAGCGGCCCGCTTTTCTGCGCCAAAAGGCAATGTCTGGACGCTGGGCGATGGGTATATGAGTTGGTCGCAAGCGGCGCTCTTTTTTCCTCAGGTACGTCGATTCACTGATCAAACTCGCTTGAAGGATGAGCGGGTGAGCGCGGTTGCCACCTCGTACACACCCCCAGAACGCCTCCAAGATGGCTGGTATCGATCCCGTACCACCTTCTCGCTCGACCCAGATCGGGATCGTCTCAAGCTGATTCTGTCGGCGCCAGGCATCGCGAGACGAGAGGGTTCGGTGGATGTTCGACGCCTTCAGGTGGTCTTTCGACGCCCTCCTCGACGTGAGGCCTGGTGGCCGGCTATTCGAGCGGAACTTATTCGCGCCTGGTCTCGCTGGTAGTATGCACGCAGCTTTTTCACGAATGATATCTCATGCGCTGCTCGCCACCGTTGTCGTGGTGGCGGGGTGGCTTGTCGTGGAGTGGTTATTGCCGGGAGCGATCACGACGGCGATCCCTTTGTATGAAGCGGTCATTCTGCTCGTGGTAGGCGTTCTGCTTCTTGCGCCGTATCTCTGGCGAGGTTCCGTTCGCTTCCGGTGGATTGGTCGCGTGGTTGCTGTGCTTCCAGCCGTGGGCCTCGCGAGCGCTTTTGCCCTGAATGAAAGGAGTTCGTTTGTGCTGGTGGGAGGGGTCTGTGTTGGCATCCTTGTCGGTATCGTTGCGGTAGGGGGCGACGGAGTATCTGATTCACTTGAGTAGCATGTGTATGTCATCCTGCCTATTTTGTCGGATTATCGCGAAGGAACTTCCGGGGTATGTTGTGTATGAAACGGAAACGGTGATGGCCTTCCTTGATATTTTTCCTGTTCACCCAGGGCATGTGTTAGTGGTACCAAAGACTCATGCCGAGTTGCTCACGGATCTGTCTGAGAGCGAGTGTGGAGAGGTGTTTACGGTTTTGCCAAAGATTGGGCGTGCGTTACAGCAAGCGACCGGCTGCGAAGGGTTCACTCTGCTACAAAACAACGGAACCGCCTCAGGTCAGGTGGTTCCGCATGTACATATCCATCTTATTCCGCGTTGGTCTACGGATGGTCTACGCCATTGGCCGGGTCAGCCACTCGCTGCAGAAGAAGGTGAGCGTGTGCTCCAGCGTTTCCGCGAGGCTATTCAATCGTGAGCATCCACACGCCCTCTTGCCCGTTTTTTGTTCCGGCGACATAGAGCGAGGCGCCCAGAAAGTCGAAGTCCGAGATGTGATCGAACGTGGCGAGGGTTTGTCGTCGTCGACCGCCTCGCTCGTCGATATCGATGGCTTCGATGGTGGTATCCGTGCTGAAAAAGACGACATCCCCGCTGCGATGCCAGGCTGCTTCACGAATTGGGTCGCTTTGTCGTACCAGAAGCTGCGTGTCCTGTCCGGGTACCCAGTAGGCGAGTTCGTTTCCGCGCAAGAGTAGGAGCCCGTTGGTATGCGCATCGGCAGGAGCGAATCGAAGGGCGGAGGCTTCAAGCAGCACGGCATTCGGAGTTGCGGCACTCACGTCGATCCAGAGCCAGCGAGAAGCATCACGAAGCAAGAGGGCGTTGCTCGGTTGATCAAAAAACGTCCAGTCACCTGGTGGAAGGGCGAGTGTTTGTTCGGAAAAGGTACGCTGAATAACGAGGTGACGTTCTTGCCCCTTGCGTTCGATGTGGGCTTTTTCGATTTGGGCGACCGTGGATGTGGCTAGAGGTTCCTCGGTTCTGAGACCGGAACGACTATTCCAGCGAACGAGGGTTCGTTCGTTCGTCAGGAGTAGGTCTTGCCCGACCCACGAGCCTTGTCCAACGGTTGATGTGGCCTGGAGTTCTCGGCTGAGGACACGAACCAGGGTGTCGAGTGAGTCTTGTGGTGCATCAAGATAGACCGCACGACTGTCCTCTTGCCAACGTGGATCGAGTGACGGGGTAAATGCTGCGGCGAGCAAGGTCTCTGCGCCGATACGTCCTCGTGACAGCAGGAGCTGCGCTTGTGTGCTCGATGGGGTTTTAGGTCCGAGAGCAAAAAGCGT
>CALBSL010000203.1 GCA_937968025.1 uncultured bacterium | reverse complement strand
CGCCTTTCCTTATCATGACGCCACTCATATAGAACACGGCTGGAATGTCAGCGGAGCCGATAAAGAAGCCGTCCGCTGGATAGACCAAGATAGCCAAAACATACCCTATACCGTTCTGGCTAACCAATCCGTAAGCGCAGCCGCCATAGATGAAATCGGCTTTAAACGTTATGCGGGCGATGTATTCTTTTACCCTCTTCCCACCGGAGGACCTCTCTATCAAATCTTTTTACGCGCAGCCAGCCCAGCAGGAACGTTAGAAGATATTCGCCAAGCTGCGGAGCTAGGCCAGAGCTCACGCGTATATCTCATTTTAAATAGTTACTGGGGACAAGCAGATCAGATTGCTGCGCAATTAAGTAAAATCGCAAACCGCGTTCAAGAAATATCAGCGGGCAAGGTACGCATCTATCGCTTTGAGGTCACAAGTTCAACAAAACGCTGAGCATACACCTCAGGATCATGTGCTTGCGCAACGTGCAACATAAGGTTGACTTGATGTTGATAAATTTGAGGATCCAAGAGACGCTCGATCGCGTTACACCAAGATTCAACCTGCGTGGGAGAACACATCATATTAGCCGCAGCTGGCCCCAATGTTTCCGCGATACCTCCTCGATGGGCAGCGATCACGGGCAACTGGACAGAGGCCGCCTCCAAAATAACGGTTGGTTGATTTTCATGGATACGCGAAGGTACCAACAAAACGTCAGCTTCTCTCATATGCTTAAGAACCTCTTCGGTCTGCTCGCACATGCCATGAAAAACGATGCGGGATGAAGTTCGTGCCAAACGCTCTCGCTCTGGACCATCCCCAACCACATGCAGCACAAAAGGGATACGTAATGTCTTTACTAATTGACGCAAGAGCTCACTACCCTTAGCACGAGAGAGTTGACCAACAAATAGTAGACGTATTTCTGGCTCATGGACCTTCGCCCGTGAGACAGGAGATAAAGATGGAGCGGGATTAGGCAACACTTCAGCTGGTGTTTCATGATATTTCAACAAAAATCGCGTTCGATGCTGGTCAAGTAGCCAGTGAGTGGGAGAGATAACCAAGTGAGGATGCTTGAAAGCAAATAAACGTAACGTAGCCCAAAATATTTGCCAAAATGTCACTGGTCGCAAACGCGTAAGCTGACCCGAAGGTTCAAATAATTGAATATCATGCAAAATATGCACCCAACGCACGCCCGTTAATTGGACAGCCGTCGGCGTTCCAAATCCACACCCTGTCAAAGTATGGGTAATCAAGAGATCAGGCTTCCACACCACAATATCGTTCACTAAATCTTCTCGCGCTCCTAAATCTTTTAAGTGAAAGAAAAGTCGGGTGAAGGGAGAAGCAGAAAACCAGTCAATAGATGGCGACCAAATTCGCACCTCATACCCGGCTTTACTAAGTATTTCAACTTGGAGAGCCGCTATACGAGCCGCCCCTCCTATATGATGAGGAGGATAAGCATTGCTAAGAATAGCTATTTTTTTGAGCATACATCTATATATATCTGCATTAACCCATCAAGATGACGCGTTTGGCTATAACGGTCAAGCGCCCGATCACGAGCCGCTTGACGAAAACTCTGACATAAAGACGGGTTTTCGATCAGCTTTTGCAAACCCGCAACCAAAGAAGAAACAGAACCGGGCTCTAT
>CALBSL010000202.1 GCA_937968025.1 uncultured bacterium | reverse complement strand
CCTACCAGCTGCAGGATCAAGGGCAGGACACGCTGGAAGCCAATGAGACGCTGGGCTTTGCCGCCGATGAGCGTGATTTCGCGTTCGCGAAGACGTTCGGTTTACCGATGAAGCAGGTTGTTGCCGAACATCTAGTAGATGACAAAAACCCTCCACAAGAAGGGAAGAAAACAGGGGATCGCGTGACGGTGCAGGCGGTTGTCCGTCACTGGGAAAAAGATGAAGTTATCCAGCTCGCCTGGAAGCAACAGCCATGGAAAACGTTTGTTATTGGTGGAGTAGAGGATGGAGAGTCGCTTGAAGCCGCGGTTCGTCGCGAAGTGTTTGAAGAAACGGGATATACGAACATCGCTTCGATTCAGCGGCTAGGATTCGAACTTCGTTCTGAATGGTTCGCTGCGCACAAGGGCGAAAATCGGTATGCGCGGATGCATATTTTTGAAGTGCGTTTAGCGGATGGCGAACAACAGCCTATTCGCGAAAACGAACAACAGATTCACGAGCTCCATTGGGTGCCGGTTACGGACATCCTGAGCACCTATCAGGGCGTTGGTGAGTTGCCGCAGATTTGGCGCGCGCTACAGGGACGAGAAGGAGCGTTTACGGAAGCGGGTATCGCTATCAACTCAGATTTCTTAAATGGCGCTCCCACCTGGAAAGCAAAAGAAGAAATCATTGCTTGGCTCGAGGAAACGGGAAACGGGGCTCGCAAAATCACCTATCGTTTGCGCGATTGGGTCTTTTCGCGTCAGCGGTATTGGGGTGAACCGATTCCGCTCGTGAAGTGTGAGGCGTGCGAAAAGCGCCCGCAAAAAGCCATAATCATTCATGGTATGGGGTTCTCGCCGGCATCGGCATGGTATGGATCTGCGCGCGCCGCCCTTGAACAGGAGGGTTTCTCCGTGGAGATTCCCGAGCTTCCAGACGCACAGGCGCCAACGTATGAGGCTTGGATGGAGGTAGTGCGTCCGCTCGTAGCCTCACTCGGTGAAGACGATGTGCTTATCGGTCACAGTCTTGGCGGATTGATGGCGCTGCATGCGATCGCGGAAACGGGCGTTCGTGTTGGTCGCGTGTTCCTCGTTGCGCCACTCGTTGGTGAGATTCCGGCCGAAGCTTGGGAAGAGCGTATCCGGACGCGGCCAGATCGAGATTGGGCCAAGGTACGCGCGATACATGATCGCTCTATCGATTGGGACAAGATTACCGAACTCGTAGGATCAGGGACGGTGTTGGTGTCCGAAGATGATACACGCGTTCCAAAAGCCGTCCGATCATCCTATCCAAAAGGCTGGATGATTAAGGCGCTTGGCGCTCACGGACACTTTGCTTCCGAAGAACAACCTGAGCTGGTGACGGAGTTTCTCCGCGCGAAAAACACGGGGTGGATTCCTGTTCCAGAAGCACAGCTTCCGCTTGAGCTGCCGCCGATCGAGGTGTACACGCCGTCTGATGATGGCGAATCGCCGCTCGCGACGATGCCAGAGTGGTTTAGCACGAGCTGTCCTCGGTGTGGCGGTCCGGCAAAACGTGAAACCGATACGATGCCAAACTGGGCGGGATCCAGCTGGTACTTTTTGCGCTACACAGACCCACAAAACAACGCAGCATTCGCCAGTGATGAAGCGATGAAGCGGTGGTTGCCGATCACGCTGTACAACGGAGGCATGGAACACACGACGCTTCACCTTCTGTACTCGCGGTTTTGGTATAAGTTCTTGTTTGATCTGGGGTACATCCCTCAAGAATGCGGCGATGAGCCGTATGCCAAGCGCCGATCACAAGGGTTGATCCTTGCACAAGATGGAGAAAAAATGTCGAAATCGAAAGGGAACGTCGTAAATCCAGATGATGTAGTTCGTGAGGTAGGCGCTGACGTGCTCCGAACCTACATTATGTTCATGGGCCCGTTTGACCAGCCCGTGCCATGGGACACGAACGGCATTCAAGGGGTAAAGCGATTTTTGGATCGAGTGTGGAGTCTATACCAATCGGCTTCTGTCACCGACCAGACATCAGAGCTGAGCAGGCAGTATCATCAAACGGTGAAAAAGCTGACCGAGGGGATTGATGGGTTGCAATTCAACACCTGTGTCTCGCAGCTCATGATTCTTGCAAACGCGTATCAGGAAGCGGGTGGCATTCCGGACGTGCAGCGCGAAGGATTCGTGCAACTTCTCGCCCCTTTTGCTCCGCATCTTGCAGAAGAAATCTGGCAGAGTCTGGGAAAGTCGGGAAGTGTTCACACGTCATCGTGGCCAACCTACGATCCTCAGGCGCTCGAGTCGCAAACCTACGAGCTCGTCGTTCAGGTGAACGGCAAAGTGCGAGGCAAGGTGCAGGTCGACCGCTCGGTTGATGAGGAAGCGGCACGTACAGCGGCGCTCCAAGACGAAGCCGTGCGACGCTGGTGTGAAGGAAAGACGATCCAAAAAACCGTCTTCATCCCTGGTAGACTGATCAGCTTCATTCTCGCGGCAGAATAGTGAAACACCCCGATGATTCGGGGTGTTTTCATAGACCTGTGTCATGCATTAGCCACTCGGCGACGAGTGGCCGCTGATCGATGGTGCGAGTGTGGTATGATACGAGTATCGTATGTCGTTTTCTTTTCGCCGCGCGTCTCGTGCGTTCCTTGCTCTGCCGCTGATGTTTGCCTTGGTTGGCGCTGGCTGCACAAAACTCGAAAGTCCTGAGACACAAGACTTAAAAGCGCCGGTATCGCTCGAGGTGTGGTCCGTTATCGACGATCAACAGGCGTACGCGGAGTCGATAAAAGCGTATTCGCAACGCTATCCAAACGTAAGTATCAACCTGCGTCGTCTTCGCTTGGAGGACTATGAAACCGAGCTATTGAACGCCATGGCGGAAGATCGTGGGCCAGATATCTTCTTGCTTCATCATGATTGGACGAACAAGTACCTTTCCAAGCTTGCACCAATGCCGAATGGCGTTCGCGTGGCCGAGCGCACCGTGACAGGAACCGTGAAAAAAGAAGTGACCTGGCAAGCGGTGTCGGTTCCGTTCATGACGAATCGCGAATACCGGGATGCGTTCGTAGACACGGTGGCGAGAGACACGATTCGAACGGTTGACGTGTCCACCGATCCGTTCGTGGTTGATCGACGTGAGCGTATTATCGGGATCCCGACGTTTATCGATACCCTGGCGCTCTACTACAACCGTTCATTATTGAATGCGGCTGGCATTCCGTTGCCGCCAGAAACCTGGGATGATTTTCAGGGAGCGGTACGGAAACTTACCAGACTCGATCCGCGAGAACGTGAGACGATTCAGCAGTCTGGTGCGGCGCTGGGAACAGGGGCGAACGTTGAACGAAGCGTCGATATTCTTACCGCCTTGATGATGCAGAACGGCGCACAGATGGCGGATATAAATGGGACGCCTACGTTCCATGTGGACACCTCGGGTGATCCAGCCGTGCAGGAGCCCCCATCATTCGGCGCTATCCGCTTCTACGCGGAGTTCGCTGATCCAACGAGAGATGTGTATACATGGAATGCTGATCAACCAAATTCATTCGAAGCATTTCTTCAGGGAAAGACAGCCATGTTCTTTGGCTACTCGTATCAACAAGAGCTGATTCAAGCGCAAGCGCCGCAGATCAACCTTGGCGTCACCAAGCTGCCACAAATTCCGGGAAGACCAAGCAAGAACGTGGCGAACTATTGGTACTGGGGTGTGTCAAAACGCTCACAAGATCAGAACCACGCCTGGAACTTCCTCAACTTCTTGGCGCAAAAAGAACAGCAGCAGCAGATCGCGAAGGTTCTCAAGCGGCCCTCACCTCGCCGAGATGTACTAGCAGAACAGCTGCGTGATGAGAGCGTGGGCACCTTTGCCGCCCAGGTACTCACGGCGAGCACGTGGTACGCCGGTCGAGACCCACGCATTATGGAGCAAGCGTTTGTGCAGATGATGGACGCCATCGCCAAAAAAGAGACAACGGTTGAAGATGCGGTAAAGTTCGTGATTCAACGAGTG
>CALBSL010000201.1 GCA_937968025.1 uncultured bacterium | reverse complement strand
TGGTGACGGAGTACATGGTGCTGGATCGTTTCGAGGAGGTGTTCGGGCGCCTCCCCGTGCTCAACAAGCGGAAGGTTCCGAAGCACCGGACGAGGAACTTTCAGGTGAATGGCCGCGAGGCGATGGAGGCAGAGGGCGCTGAGAAGGCGAAGGTCGGGCGCACCATCACGCTCCTGAACCCGTCAACGCTCGCGATGGAGAAGAAGCCGAAGAAGGGCGGGAAGAAGGCGAAAGCGGAGACGGAGAAGAAGCCGTCTAAGCCTCGCGTCCGCAAGGTGACGTTGCTCGGGTGACCGCATCTATTGAGTGACGATGAACGTCTGCCAGTATGCCGCGAGCGTATCCGCGCCTTTATTGCCAACCACGATTGCCCACGGCGTTGCTGGCTGGACAACAAAATCGATCGGGTGATTCTCTACGGGGCCGAGCGTCGCCTGAACAAAGGCAATCGCAGGCGCCATCATGAGAAACTTTTGCAGTTCGGCGACCGGCATTGCCATGAATAGAGCCTGATCGCTGCACGAGAACAGCACGCGGAATCTGGTCGCTTGGGGTTGGGCTACCTGAAAAAACTGACTAGCAACACCCGGTTTCACCGCCACGATCGGCATGATGTTCGCTCTCCCTACGATGTCTTCGGCGTCTGATTCGGCGTTTGCGGGAGTTGAGAGTCTTCGTGGTTCGTCGGTTGCGGTGCTGGTGATAACTCCACTACATTCACCAGCTTTTGAAGTCTCGGTTCGATCCTGCGCCACGTCGCTCTCATTGTTGGGAACAGCAGGATCAGCGATGCTCGCCAGTTCTCGTGCATCGTTTTGGCGAAGCGTACGAGAATTGTGCCTCCGGGTTCGTCGCTTGAGCAGTAGGCGCAGAGCATCAAGCAAAGAACGACACCACAACCAGCACACAGAAGCAGCGAATAGAATGCCTCTAACCAAGCACCGATAGCCTCGATCTTCTCGTGTGACGAGGCCGTGCTCGATGGCGGCGTCACGATCTTGTTCGGCGCGTCGGACATCGGTCTCGGGTATCACGAGGCGATCGGGTGCCTCAACGGAGACCGTCTGTTCAGTAGCGGAAGTGTTCACGCGACCGACTTTCGCCGCGCCTTTCGCGACTTGCGGGGTGGTGCCGTGGGCCGACGGTTGACCCTGCGGACGCGGCGCTTGAGCGCTTTCGTGCCACGCACG
>CALBSL010000200.1 GCA_937968025.1 uncultured bacterium | reverse complement strand
GGGTCTGTGGCCGAGGAAACCAGCAGCCGCTCGCCGCCGCCATCGATCGCTCCCTGACTCACGAGCAGATGGCGGCGAGCAATAGTCCGATCACGCCCGATCAACTCGCACGCTTCACCAAGCGTCCCGATGGTCCCCTGATGCCCCACGGCTGCGTGCAATCGTGGTATGTGCCCGACTGGCTCGGAGACAATCGAGAGCAGCTCGACGATGACCCGGTGATGGATATCGTGAGTCAAGAGGGAGGTGGGTGCTACGTCCTGACCAGCAATGGACAGGATCTCTGCTTCTATAAGCCCTTGGCTCCCTCAATCTTTCGACTGAAGAGCGAGGAAAAGGGGTCGTTACTCGGCTGCCGCGCACGTTTTCTGGGGCTGAATCGAGCAGGATACCCGGTGACGATGGTGAGTCGGAGGAGCATGATTTCCGATGCGGACCTGGTCCCTGCGGCGCAGCTTGATGCTGAGCGTGAAGGGTGGTTGTGTATCGGAATGCGGTCTTTCGCAACGCGGGGCGTAAAAGCGTGCGCGTGGTTGGCTGGAGATCAGTTCGTGTTCGGGCGCTGCGAGTACAACGCTGCGCAGGAACCTTTTCCACTGCAATTCGCTCTGCGTAGCCTGCTGACGGAGGCTGGCGTATCCGATGCGACGACGATGTTCAAGGAGCCGATTACGGGCGGGTACAAGGGGTTCTGGCTTTCGCCGAGCGATGGCATCATCGCTGCGACGACGGGCGTTTCGGGTTCGTTGTCGTCGCTCACGGTTTTGAATCGCGACCAGTCCCTGCATCTCCCGTACGATGCCCAATGCGCAGGCGTTGTGTTCATGGGTCAGTCCATGACGAGTGCTCGGTTGCTGGTTACGGCCTCCAGCGGCAGAACGAGCATCTATGAGTGGGGCGAAAACTTTTGCCTCAAGGGGGAGCTTCCTCAGCTCTACCCCTGTGTCGAGGATGACGCCAAGTTCACGCTGCTGCCTGATCAGCGACTTGCCTATGTCGCGAAGCGGCGTCACCAGAAGCGTGGCTGGGTGGTGGATGGCAAGTTGCAAGCGGGGAGCTTTGACCTGGTGTCAAACCTGTTCTTTGAGGCAGATGAGCCTTGGCATCCTAGCGAGCTTCGTTACTACGGCGTAGCTGGGCGGCACATCTTTCTCATGAGGGTGGTGTAGTTCACGCCCGGTATCTAATCTCAGCGACCCCTAGAAAGGGTCGTTTTTTCATTGGTGTGATTCCTGATTGTGTACAAGTGATGTTGTGCGATGCGCCATCTTTACGAAGCTTTCTCAAGAAGGCTTGCGAGGGTTGTTTAGCGGGTCTGAGGAAACGGTATTCGGATGACTGGTCAGATCTTTAGAGCTCGTAGTGAGGTTGTTTGGGTTGGGTTTAGTGCAGGATTTGGGCGCGGAAGATATCGGTATGCGGTGCATCTGGCTGTACGGCCCGCGTCTCTCGTGGATGCGGCTCTTTTGTTTTGTATGGGAAGTAGAGTAGATCTGTTGGGTTGTCTCGGGTAAACTTCCTGATAGCAGTATGTCTTTCGACCGATCTTTCACCGAAGCGCTCCCACGGGCACAATTCGAAATCATCCAGAAGCGGTACACCTATTTCAGTGCTGAGGGGGAAAGTATCGCCGTGATGTCGGTTGAACTTGAGCGCGCGGAAATGGACGAGCGGTTGCAAGAGCTCGTCCTTCCAACCTCAGAGGTGTTTCGGCTTAGGAGGGCTGTTCTCATGGGACCAAATCTTGCGGATGGGGAAGTGGATATTCTTCAGCTAACACGTTCTAGGGACGTTTCTATTTTTCTGGCAACAGCAGAGAACTATGCGCATATTGAGTTGGAAGGCGGACGGGTGGTTCTGGCGCCTCCGTTAGATACGGTTCGTGCGTTTGGAGTGTTGTTGCATGAGTTAGGGCATGCGGCCCAGTCGCTTGTTCCCGCCTTCCAACAATTAGGCACGATAAGCCACGAGCGAACTCCAGAGGCGGCACAGTCGATTTCTGCTCTTGTAGAAGGGGTGGAGGCACCGCTTACCGAGCAAGACGTAGAAAGAACGAAGGCCTTAGAGCGCGAGGAGCGTTCCCTGTTCCGCGAATACGAAGCGCTCGCCCGTGAAGCTAAGTCCAGAAACTTGTCGACGGAAGAACGTTTCGCTCTCGAGCAGCGCATGGAGCGGTTAGAAGCGCTATCAGAAGCGTGCGAACAAGAACTTGCGTTGCTCGATGAGCGCCGGAAGCAGGCGGATAGGATTTATGAATTACCGGGGCTTATTCTTGAGCGTGACGCTACTCTTCGTGCGGTTGAATGGCTGCAGGAAATCTCGAAAAGGATCGGCATTGACCTTATACGAGAGATCTATAAAAAGAGCACCATGCTTACCGCTGAGGAGAAGCAGCAAGAAACGCGCAGTCGTTCCTTTAGAATGTTGCGTGGATTGTCGCGCGCGTTGGAATCATCAGCACTCTTCAATACGGATCTGTACGGGGCATTGTTGACGTACGGGGCAACGTCTTTTCTGATGCGTAGAAACTATGGAGGGAAGATTCCGAGAGTAAAATCCACGCCTAGCGGATGAGCGGCGTATTCATGCTATACTCTCTCTATCGCACGTATGCCAACATCACCAGGCGTTGTTTGGGAGTCGATCGGATTTGATTTTGATCCTCCGCCACCGAGCAAAGCGCACAATCCGTCAGACGGTCTTTCGTTTGAGCCGATTGATTTTGATGAGGATAACCATCCTGTTGAGAGAATCACCCCAGATATTGAGCGGACCTTGAGCGAATTGGTTGATGCATTGTCTGTTCCGGGTGGGGCGAACATGTGCGCAACGACTCTGCCTGGGAGCACGCTGATTCCTGGAGACAGGCCCTCTTCCTATAAAGAGAAAAGAAGTACGCCGTCGAAGAGCTATTTGGGACATCTTGGGGGGAAGTACGCGGTCATGCAACCGGTCGTGGCGAATCATGCGACGCGAGAGAGCGCTGCACTCCTCGCCGATCCTGAGCCCGGAAATCCGGCGCATGCGAGTCAAGATCGTTGCTTTTTTGCGTATCGAAAGCAGCGGGATGGGTATGTATTGAATGCATTCGCTCTTGCTGACGGGGTGTCGAAATCACTCCTTGGTGGTGAAACGGCTGAAGTGTATACCCGCTTGATGAGTGCGGCTCTTGCTGAGCTCGCGAGTGCCAAGATTATTTTGACAAAAGAGATAGCGGTTGTTCTTTGTCGAGCGATCGGTCGTAGAATGGCGAGAGAAAATACTCGCGAACAACTTGCTGATTATCGCGCGAAAAAAGAAGCAAAAATTCAGGTGAGTCCAGAATTCAAGAAACATAGCAAAGATATTCGCTCCGAAACGATCAATGCGGATCAAATGACGCTAGGAGCGACAACGCTCTTCGCTGGTCAGGTGTCGGAGCGCCAGGGTGGCGGTCGAAACATACGCTTCCTTCATCAGGGAGATGCTGCCTACGTGATCTTACGCCGTACGGGGGCGGTTGAAACACATGAAGGGAAGCAAGGTCTCGTTCCGCCGCAGTTAAACTGGGGCGAGAACTCGACCTTAGGTCTTTTGCACTACGGGGAAATAGTCCTCGATCCTGGCGATCTGGTGTGTATTGCGACGGATGGCCTCGCTCCCGGCATGATCAAACAGATGTTCGCTGATCACGCGGCGTTTTTAACATCAGAAAAAGGGAAGGACCTTGCGACCTGTGCGGCTTGGCTGTTAATGGCGCAGGCTGATCCCCGGCTTGGGTATGTATCTTCTGGGGCACTCCAGGGGGATAACCCACTTAAGCCGTTCGACGACCGTTCCCTCGTTCTCCTGCGAGGCTAGCGAGGAGGTGCGATAAACGAGAATAGCAGCGTGCCGAGTCCGAGCATGCCTGTCACACCCGCCGCGATGAGCCCCCACGGGGGTGTTTGCGTTTCTGGGGCTGGACTTGGCTCGGTGATACGGACGGGCTCGGGCGCTGGAGTGGGAGTTGGTGCCACTGGCATCTCAACTTCTGCCGCCGATTCAGTGGTGGTTGGGGTGTCGATGATCGGAGAAGCAAGTTCTGGCGTTGGGGCGCTTACGGCAACGCGGGTTGTTGCTGGTACTGGCGTCGGTGTTGTTTTTGGTGCAACAGGCTGAGCCGGCGTTTTCACTGTTGGTGCAACGGCTGGCGCGACGGTCGGCTGAGGAGGTGGTACCACGATTCGTTGTCGCGTTGGATCGAGCGGATATGCGTCTTGGTTATCCGGCGTCCCATCTTCATCGGTATCGGCCTTGCGATAGTCCGTGCCGAGGCGCGTTTCTTCGGTGTTGCTGATCGAGTCGCCGTCGATGTCTGGGTCGTGTTCATCGCCAAGGCCGTCTTTATCGAGGTCTTGATGGACCACAAACGCGGTCGAAGCTTGGTTGTTTGCGGGAGTAGCGTCCGGAAACTCGGCATCGTTGACGATCTCAACACGAATCGTGTGTTCACCTGGCGAGGAAGGGGTCCAGAGTACCCAGGCATCTTCAGGGCGGGTGCCAGAACGAAGGGAAAAGACTTTTCCGCCGATAAAGCGATCATCTTCAAAAAAACGAACCAGGCCCTCGATGTCTTCGGTTCCCGCATTGGTGAGCGTGGCATACAGGCGGATAGGCTGTCGTTCTGTGGGGAACTGGCCTTTTGCGAGGCTGATATCGTCACGAGTGACGGATGCGTCAAACGACGCGGCTTGAGCCGTCATCGAGCTACAGCCAAGGAGTACGCACGAAAGAAGAAAGAACAGGGGAGTTCTCATGCCTGCAGTGTACCAAGCGGAGACCGCACCGGCTAGCACCGACAAAACAAAAACATCCCGACACTGGGTCGGGACGTTCGTGTTAGGCGGTGACTTCAACGCCCATGTTCTTTGCGGTTCCTTCGACCTGGCGCATAGCGGCCTCGATCGTGGAGCAGTTCAAATCAGCGAGCTTACGTTCAGCGATGTCGCGAACCTGAGCTTTCGTGATCTTTCCGACTTTGTCGGTGTGTGGCTTCGCAGAGCCCTTTTCGATCTTCGCTGCCTTCTTGATCATTTCGGCGACAGGGGCCGTCTTGAGGATGAAGGAGTACGAACGATCTTCGAAGAGGGAGATGATCACCGGCACCACTTCGCCGAGGCGATCCTGGGTAGCAGCGTTCACCTTCTGACAGAATTCTGCGATGTTCATGCCGTGCTGACCAAGTGCAGGACCGAGCGGAGGTGCTGGGTTTGCCTTGCCACCAACGACCTGAACCTTGATGAGGGCCTTAATTTTCTTTGCCATAATTGAGGGAAAACGTTCAGTTCCGGATGAAGATCGAGGCGCCCTCGAGCACTGGAGTAAGGCGTACGGATGGGTACGTCGTCGAAGCGCGGAGAGGGGAACGAAGAGATTCGCCGGAAATGAACGGTTGAGATTCAGATGTCCGCCCATCTTGAATCAAGTCAGAACACGGAGAGAAGCATGCTCGGGCGGACGAGCCTTCCGGGTTCTTGATGGGGGAAGTATAGCGGAAAACGGGGGATTTGTCTAGTAGTCAACTGGTAGACGGGTGGCGGCTGGGGAGCGGGCCATGGTTGGTGTAGAATGGTTGGCATGTCGACATCAACCACGGCCAAAGAAACATTTTGGGGGGTGTATTGGCGGATGTTGAGGAAGACGGGATGGTATCTATGGGTATTTTTTATCGTGATCGTCGCCTCGCAGGCGCTCAGGCAGGCGATTCCTTTCGCGTCTCGAGAATTTATTGACGCGCTTGCTTTGCGCAATGAACAGAAGGTATTGAGCTTTCTGTTGGTGCTTATCGGGGTGAAGTTCGCTTCGACCATTTCTTCGCGGGTACTGGTCATGATTGATCGAGTGATTGTACCCACGACATATGCTCGGATTGACGTGTATGCATTGGAGCGTGTTTTGGAGAAAGCGTACAGCTTCTTTACCAATACGCCTTCTGGGCAAACGCTCACGAAGATTCGTAATCTTGCCTTTTCCTTTGAGCGCTTATTTGGTGAGTTCGAGGAGACCTTGAGCTTTGTGGTGGCGGTCACGGTGGCATTAATCGCTCTCTCGATGAAGGGGTTTGGGCCGCTGGCGGTATCGCTCGGCTATCTGTTATTAACGGGGATGTACGGTTGGCGCGCGGCAAAACAACTGCGTCCTTATGAAAAAGCGAAAACTGAGGCACGCTCGAGTATGGTTGGGACGCAGTCGGATATTCTGACGCAGGCGCATACGGTTTTACTTTTTCAAGCACAAAAAAGAGAGCGTAAGGAATTTGAAACTCGGACAAAAGCATTTATAGATGCTTGGATGGCGCGTGCTTCGCAGTTCCAGCGAACGATTGGGGTGTTGTACATATTGGCAGCGGGTTTCGAGGTGTTTGTCCTCTGGGTGCTGTATACCGGTTGGAAGCAAGGCGTGGTGAGTGTTGGCGACGTGGTGCTTTATCAGTCGTTAGTTGGAAATATGATCGGGCAATCTGTCGCCTTTACGAGGCGGGTTACAAGTATTCGCGAAAGCATAGTCCAGGCAGAAGAGGCGATGAACGTGCTCGATACACCTATTGACGTGCAAGATATTCCAAGAGCCAAACCGTTGCGAATCAAGCACGGTGAAATCACGCTCGATGCTGCCGCCTTCGGTTATGGGCAGCAAGGCGAAGCAATAAAACAGCTTACATTGTCCATTGCTGCGGGCGAGCGTCTTGCAATCGTTGGGCGTTCAGGAGCAGGAAAATCCACGCTCGTGAAGCTGCTTTTACGCTTATATAACCTTGAATCTGGGGAAATTCGTATTGATGGCCAACCAATTCAGAACGTGACACAGGCAAGTCTGCGCGAGGCGATTAGCTATGTTCCGCAAGAACCGTTGCTGTTTCATCGAACCATTCGTGAGAATATCGCCTACGGAAACCCTCGTGCTTCGGAACGACAGATTGTCGCCGCAGCAAAACGGGCGCATTGTCATGACTTTATCTCGCGCCTGCCAGAAAAGTACGATTCTCTCGTCGGTGAACGTGGAGTGAAGCTCTCCGGCGGTGAGCGTCAACGTATCGCGATCGCTCGTGCTATATTGAAAAACGCCCCTATTCTCATTCTTGATGAAGCAACTTCCGCTCTCGACCCAGAGTCTGAACAGTTCATCCAGAAGGCGATGGAAGAGTTGATGAAGGGGAAAACGGTCATCGCTATCGCTCATCGATTATCGACGATTCGACATATGGATCGCGTGATCGTTCTCGATCAAGGGAAGGTTGTGGATGAAGGTACGCATGATGAGTTGCTTGCTCGTGCCACGATCTACCGCGACTTCTGGGAGCGACAAACGGAAGGGTATAGGGGGTAGCCGTCCTCTTGTTATTGATGTGTTTTAACGCTTCGTGTTTACTTGAGCGGTTATGAGTTGTTTTGTTTGCGAGCGTATCGCCGAAATCAAAGCGGGGACGAATCCGGATCTCATTCTCGAACTTGATTCGAGTTATGTCGTATTGGGCGATTTCCAGTTTTTTCGAGGGTATGCACTCCTGCTTGCGAAAGAACACAAAGAAGAGCTTCATGAGCTTGATCCGTCGCAAAGAACAAAGTTTTTGGCTGAAATGGCTCTCGTGGCCGAGGCTCTCTATAACACGGTCCAGCCGGTAAAGATGAACTACGAGCTCCTGGGAAATCGTGTGCGTCATTTACATTGGCATCTTTTTCCTCGTCACGCGAATGACCCGCGACCGCAGGGTCCAGTGTTTCTGATTGATGAAGCGGTGCGAAGCGCAGAATCTACTCGCGGAACACGAGAAGAGCGAGAAGTGCTAAAACAGAGAGATCGGAAGAGCGTCGTGTAGGGAAAGAGTGTCTTCGCCTGTGTAGAT
>CALBSL010000199.1 GCA_937968025.1 uncultured bacterium | reverse complement strand
CGTCTCATGCTCGCGGTCTTTGTTGTCGCCGGCATTCTCATGACCGTGCTTGGTCGATTGCGGCTAGCACGATTCATCGTTAACCTGCTTCCGACCCCGGTCATCGAAGGCATGCTGACCGGCATCGGTATGCTCGTGATCGTACGGTTGCTCCCCAGCCTGCTTGGGGAACGGTTCCAGCGGGCCAGCTTCTGGGGGGTGCTCCTTGAGCTTCCCTCACACCTGGGCCATCTCGACGTCCACGTGCTTGTGGTGGGTATACCCACGCTTGCGGTGATGGGCAGCATGAGACTGCTCAAGAGTTCACGCATGAATGTAGTGCCAGTACAAGTGATAGGAGCCCTCTTCGGTGCATTGATTGGCAGGCTGAGCCACCTTCAGGACCAACATCTCATCCACCTGCCTAGCGCCAGGAGCGGTCTCCCCATGCCGAACTTCTCGGGGCTGTTCGCCCACGGCTGGCAACCCATCATCATGATCGTGAGCCTGGTACTCATTGGTTCAATCGAGGGACTCGCGACCGTCAAGGCAGCAGATAGTGTCGACGCGGATCAACGCATGAGCGATCCGAATCGGGCGCTCATCCTGACTGGCATCGCTAATACATTGTGCGGGTTGTTGGGGGGACTGTTCGTCATTCCCAACGTCGTCAACACATTCGCTAACGTTCAGGCTGGCGGTAAGACGCCGCGCATCAATCTCTGGAATGCCTTGTTCGTGGGAGGATTCCTGCTGATTGGCGGGAGCCTCGTTAATCACGTCCCGCTCTCGGCACTGGCGGCCATTGTGATCGTGACGGGCTGGGGATTGTGCCGTCCGGACAAATGGCGGCACGCGGCTCGTGCTGGCCACGCTGACCTCGCCGTGTTTCTGGTGACCGTGCTCACGACGGTCTCGGTGGATCTCCTCGCGGGCATCGTGGCAGGCATCTGTCTCAAGATCACGCTCCTGCTGCGCACTCGGTTTGAAAAGCGACCTCGCTTCTTTTAGATCGTGCTCAAATACCTCGGCTGATTGACTCGTGGACCGCTCTTTTCTTTTCGCTGGTGGATGACGCATCCACTTCATTCTCCAGCCTATTCTCTGTGTCCATCTTCTACAGATTGGAAGGTGGTCAAAGACAATGGATCTTTTGTTTTTTAGGACTTATGCGATTGCTTCCTAGTCTCTAATTCCGATTGAGGTCTCCGCTGGCTGGCGGACGTATTCGGGATGACGGAAAGAGCAAACGTGTAGGCTCTACTTCGTGGGCTAGACCCGCTTTCCTGCAGCACACAATCGTCGGCTTGCTTCCCACATGGTCACACCTTTATCGCAGTACGTAGCGATAAAATAAAACATCCTCCCTTTCAGGAGAATGTTTTATTTGGTGGGACCGGTGGGGATCGAAACGACGAGCGGGGAGGGGAGGAATAAGGCTTGGTTACGGTATATCCTAGGAAAACCTTAGTAAAAACGCATTCTCATCTTTAGGCAGCTTTCTCCATTTTCCCATCTTTCCCTACTTCGTGGGCAACAGGTGGGCAACGCTTTGGTCATAGAGGGGAGGAGAGGAGGTAAAAAAATAAACACCCGCAATGAGCGGGTGTTTATTACTCCTCTTACATTCTCAGAGAGAATATTAGGGGAGCGGGGCGAAGGACTCGCCGATGGAAGGGAATGTACAGGGATGTGTTCAGCTCTTTGGCGCGACCTCTTCCGCCTCGGCGGCGTTGGCGTCGCTGTCGACGTCGAAGTCCGGCCGCTGCTGGAGCTGGACGGTCGGGCCGTCCCATCCGGTGGTGACCTGCTCGACGAGGTACTCCCGGGCGCGAGCCAGGGCTGCGCCCCGGCTCAGGCTGGGGTCGAACCGCTGTATGAGGTCGATGACGTCACCCTGCGATCCTTCTGCGAAGTCGCCCCATCGGGGCTCCGGCTCGGACCGACCAGCGAT
>CALBSL010000198.1 GCA_937968025.1 uncultured bacterium | reverse complement strand
CCTCCATGACTGCTCCCGGCTCATGGATCGCGCCCTGATGTGGCTGCACGAGCAGGAGGTGATCCGCCTCAACCGCGGCCTGGCGGTGTACCGCCAGGCCATGACGCTGAAGCTCTCCCCCGAGCGCCGCGCCTTCCTGCAGGTGGATTTCCTGCCCCTGAAGCTGCATTACAACGAGCAGGCCGCCCAGATCCACGTCATGGCGGAGTACGTGCGCCGCGGCCTGGAGCGCCTGGACGACGCCGAGGGCCATGGAGTCGTTGGCTGCCATGACGCCCTGGATGTCCGGGTTGTCGTCGATGAGCACGGCGCCGTACATGGGCGTCTTGTCGCTGGTGATGATGCACCGCTCCGCGGCCCACGCGCCGAAGTGGTCTCGCAACCAGTCCAGCTTCTCGCTCGCACAAGGACAGGAGCGTCCGAGCATCGGAGCGGTGCAGAAGAAGACGTGCAGTCCTTGTTTGCGCATCTCATCGATGGCGCGTCGGGCCCCATCGATCATCCGCAGCGACCGAAAGAATCCCGGCTCGAACATGAGCGCACGGATCTGCTCAACGTCCCAGGCGTTTGTGAGCACGTCTTGGACCTTCATCCGATTGATGACGGAGAAGTTGGGCATGGGGATGTGCGGGAAGCGCTGCATCCAGCGCCGTTCAAGCACCCTGTCTAGATGAGCGACGGTGTTGTCCATGTCGACAAGCACGATGTCGCCCGGCCTGAGGAGCACGCTCCCCTCAGAGGGGGCATGACCATCATGATGCGAGCGGTACGACTCGATGGTCGTGAGAGGGGGGCTCATGTGCCGTTTCCTTGGCCAGGGTTGCGGTACACGGCCTCCGCTCGTACCTGAGTGGGCATCAGGTGAGCGCGCACGAGCAGCACGAGATCGGCGTTGATCCCGTGAGGGGTGTCGAGCATGCTCACCCGGATGTTGGGGCGACCCTTCACAAGCGGACGCGTCCCTTCGAGCGCAACCCACGTGGGCTTGCCGATCGGATTCAGGGTGCCCGTGAGCGAGAGAGTGGGGGCGAGAATGCGCCCGGCCGTGAGGGTCATGCAGCGGGCGGCGAGCAGGACGAGCACCTCTCCGACAGTGGCGACGTGTGCGCGTTCGTTGATGCCTGCGAGCTGCTCGAGCGTTGCTTCGGGCGAGCACGTTCGCATCGGGCGCCCGCGATAGGTGAAGAACGGCCGATCGTGACTCAGCCGAACATCCTGCTCGATGACGATTCGAAGTGCCTGCAGCAGCTCGACATCGCCCGTGAGGGTGAAGTCGTCAAACAGGATCTTGTGGGCCTTGGTCCCAGTGTTGAGCAGGTTCAGAAACGGCCGAAGCCCGGCGGCTTCTGCGGGCGGAACATAACGAACCAGGACAGACCCGCGGAAGAAGGCGGGCGCAAGAATCGCTTCGAGGCTGTCTGCGGCGGCGAACATCGAGACTCTCCTTGTTGAAAGGGCTGGGCTATTCTGAGCGTGATCCGGTCCTTTGTCAAACGGTCTCCGATGAGGCACACTAACAGGGTCTATGCGTCGTTCGTTCCTTCTTCCCGTCCTCACACTCGCGGGGACCATTATCGGGGCGGGGGTGTTTGCCCTCCCGCACCTGTTTGCTCGGCTCGGTACGACTCCGGCGAGTCTGCTCTTTGCGTTATTCGTGGCGCTCGTCACGTTCACGCACGTGTCCTACGTCGACGTAGTGCTTGAACAAAAAGCATCGCACCGTCTGCCGGGGTATGCGAAAGCTCAGCTCGGCTCACGATGGGGAGCGCTCGCGACCGTCACGCACTTTGTGCAGGTGTACGGCTCGCACGTTATTTACCTGTTGCTGGGATCAGCGTTTCTCCAATCGCTCGCTCTGCCTGCCGGTGGACGATGGATGCAAATGGGGACGATTCTCCTGGTGTGGTTTTTAGGCGCAACCGCGGTGCGCGGCAATCTTCGGAAGATCGCCTCACTTGAAGCCTTTGCCACGGCATTAATGCTCACGCTATTTCTTGTGGCGTCAGGAACGGCTTTGGGGGCAGCGCGTCCCGTCACCCTCTTTGCGCCGCATCTTTCTTGGGAGGTGTTCGGGGTGTTTCTCTTTGCGCTCTCTGGACTACCGGTGGTCGCCGAAGTTGTCGAGTTGAGTGATCGACATCGCTCGGCCTCAAAATGGGCGGCAGGAGCCGGAACGGTGCTTGCGGGCGCAGCAATGTGGTTCTTCGCCTGGAGTTTTGCGCGGTCTGGTGGAACGCTCATGACGCAAGATCCGGGGAGTTTGCTCACGGTTCTCCCGCCTTGGGGGCTCTGGATGATCCCGGTGCTTGGGTTGCTGGCGATCGGCACCTCCTACATCACTACGGCAGAAGATCTGCGCACGACCTGGTCTCGTGATTATGGCGTATCCGAAGGAGCCGCTTGGGCACTGACCATGGTTCCTCCCTTGCTCTTGGCGCTGTTCATGCATAACGGTTTTCTCCTGCTTGCGACGCTGCTTGGAACGCTGTGCGGCGGTATCAACGGCGTGCTCATCGGCATGATGCGCACCGCCATTGGTGAGGGGCGTCGAAAGCGCCTCATGATCGCCGGAGGGTTACTCATCGCCTTCATCTATGCCTTCGGCCTAGCGGGGCAACTTACGGAATGGCTCTTTGTATGATCTTCCCCCTTCGAGCGATCCATATCAGTTTTTGGCTGTTCGTGGCTTGGGTGTTGGTGCGGGTCTGGGAAATGAACTTTGAGGTTTCGCCACTGCCGGCAATCACGCTCCCGATCTTTGTGTTCTGCGTGCTCTTTGGTGTGGCGTTTGGATTGGGGAAGCGCTTGCAAAAGCGTCACGCGCTGGATCGACGACATGCGCTCTGGTCCATAGTGTTGCTGGTGGGAGGGGCCGCCGTTTGGGAGCTCGGCCTTACCGTGTATCTGAGTGGCTGGGCGGCTTGGGCAAGTATGTTCACGGTCCGATTCTTGATCGGCGTGGGAGTGCAGGCGCTGGGCATCTGGTACGCTGCTCATGTGCTCCGGAAACAGGCGGAGCGCGAGATTCCTGAGGGGCTTTCGCCAGCTGCATAAACAGTACACCCATCGCCGTTTAGCGATGGGTGGTCTGTTCAG
>CALBSL010000197.1 GCA_937968025.1 uncultured bacterium | reverse complement strand
CGTCGCGCCGGTCTGTGCCTTGGCGTCCTTGACGCTCGCAAAGATCGGGATGTCAAAGATCTTCTCGCCCGCCTTCTTGGGGTTCACGCCTGCCACAAAGCAGTTCTTGCCATTGGCATATTCCTGGCACTTTTCGGTGTGGAACTGCCCGGTCTTGCCGGTGATGCCCTGGGTGATGACCTTGGTATTCGCATTGATGAGGTGACGAACCCGGGTGGCGGCGTACGCGTGTTTGGACCTGTTGCCTCGATGGTGATAACGGGTGGGTGGTTGCTTGCTTGCATCGGGTCAACCAAGTTTGCTGATGGGGTTGATGGGTTAGTTGCAGGACAAACAGGGATCGGCGCGTTTCTCATTTGCGCACTCTGTCTTGCCCCGGCCTATTTTCAGCCGCATGTTGGATTGGTGTCCGCCCTGTTTGGCGGGGCGTTTATTGGGGTGCTTGCCCATAATTGGCCGAACGCTCGTCTGTACTTGGGAGAATTTGGGAGTACGTTTGCCGGTCTTGGACTCGGTATTCTTGCAAGTATCTCAGGCGCGAAGGTTGCGATCGCCCTCATGGCTATGGGGTTTTTTGGTGCAGATATGGTGTGGGTCATGGCGCGGAGGCTCTGGCGAGGGCGTTCACCGCTGCAAGGAGATCGCACGCATCTGCATTTTTTGTTGGTAGCGGCCGGCGTGCCAGTGTGGGGGGTAGCGATGATTGTTTGGGGGCTTGGGTTGGGCTTTGGTGTTGCCGCGCTCCGTTTTCAAACACAGGGGAAACTCGTGCTCATTGGAGCGCTCATTCTTCTCACGTGGACGCTATCGTATGGGGCTGAGCGCATCGCTCGGCAGAAAGGAGTCTCTGTTCTATGAGGTATTCATGGGCCACGATCAGTCTCACTGCGCTGGTGGTGTGTACTATCGGCATTGGTGTTTGGTTTTCAGTGGGTATGGGTGGCAGATGGTCTGATGCAGGGGACGGTCAACCACGATTGCCTGTGGTTCAGTTGCGGCAAGCACCAGGCGGTCCGCTTGAGGTGGAGGTGGCGGATGAGTCTGATGAACGAGCGAACGGGTTAAGCGGTCGCCGTGGGCTCGCGAATGACCAAGGAATGATTTTTCTGTTTACCGAAGCCCGTCTCTACCCGTTTTGGATGAAGGACATGCGCTTTCCGATCGATATCATCTATTTGTACGAAGGGACGGTGACAGAGGTGTTTCCATCCGTGGCGCCACCCCTACCTGGTGGGGTTCCGACAACCGTGCAGCCAACCGTACCCGCCGATGCAGTTTTGGAGCTTTTTGCAGGCGAATCTGCTCGTCGGGGGATAGAGAAGGGGGTGTATTTCCAGGGGCTTCCGAGCCTCCGTTGACAGGCTCCGGCTTTTTCGCTATCCTAGGCGCATTCTTGCTATATGATTGCCGTGATCCAAACCGGAGGTAAGCAGTACCTCGTCAAATTGGGCGACATGCTCAAGGTTGAAAAACTCGCAAAAAACGCTGGTGAACAGGTGTCTTTTGACGTCCTCATGACGGCTGACGACTCTGGAGTCAAGGTTGGCAAGCCAACGCTCGGCGCCAAGGTGACGGCAGATGTCGTGGCTCAGGGCCGCGCTCCAAAGATTGAAGTCGTGAAGTACAAGGCGAAGTCGCGCTATACGCGCCGTGTGGGGCATCGCCAAGCGTTCACCGCTATCAAGATCACCAAGATTGCCTAAACTCATTGCTCCGACTCGTTCGGAGCAATGTTGTATATGCGTGAACCTGACCCAATCGCCCTCGCGGAACTTGGCGGCTGTCCAGAGCTCGATGTTCATGGGTATGATGTTCCCGGAGCGATCTTTGAGGTCGGTGCGTTCGCCGAGCGCATTCTCGGACGTCATGCGGACGTGGTGAAGGTTCAGCACGGTCGTGGGAGCGGCAAGCTTCGTGAAGCGCTCATGAAATGGGCGAAGAAGGAGGGGTATCGGGTTCAGGATTCATCGGTTCCCTTTGAAACGGGGGCTGTTCTCTACTTATGTCACCCAACGTCACGACGGTAACGCGAACCTCTTTTTCCTGGAGCCGTCTTTTGCTGTCGCTGGGTTGGGCGCCGATCGCCGTGTTTTCCGTCCATCAGCTCAGCGTGTGGGCGACGGGCGGGGACTATTGGTGGGATGAGATCATGCACCTCGCTGGCGGTATGGCGATAGCGTGGATGGGGTACGTTGCTCTGAAAAAGTGCTACACATTTGGCGTCCTCCCAAAGCTTCCGCGCTGGTTTTTGCTGCTGACGCTGATGGGTTTTGTGACGATCGCGGGCGTTGTGTGGGAATGGTATGAGTACATCCGCTGGATCGCTTTTGATCCAACGATGGAACTCACCCTCGCGGACACGCTGAAAGATTTGCTGATGGATACGGTGGGTGGGGTGTTGGTGGCGATCCCCGCATCAAAAACCTCCGCAACGTAGCGGAGGTTTTTGATGGTGGACGCTAAAGGATTCGAACCTTTGACCCCCTCGGTGTAAACGAGGTGCTCTAACCAGCTGAGCTAAGCGTCCTTCTGTGTGGCGAGATGGTAGCAGATCGTCTTTTGAGATGCAAAATCTGCCCAAAATACTGGGTAGGGATGGATGCGTATAAAAAAGAAACCACATTCCGAGGAAAATGGAAGGAGCGCTGCTCCAGTCAACGCAATGTAACGGTTTTTTATTTGAAAATGGCGGTGGATGATCTTGACGGGTGGGTCGGAATGGTGTACTCTCTGCCGCGCATTCGCGCGCGGAATCCAGACGTAGGAATCGTGAGGAGAAAACGGTATGAAGACGCTTCTGAATGCGCTGCTCGGTCCGTTTGGTCTTGAAGTCATTTCGAAGGCTGGCTCGGATGTCTCTTCGAAGCTGATCGCCGAGTTCCCTGGGCCGGACGAGCCGGAGGAAGGCAAGAGTGCTGAGTCTGCATCGGAGACGCACCCCGTTCCTGGTGAGAATGTTGTTCAGGCGACCTTTCATTCACGCCGACCTCCTCGGGGTAAGGGCCTGGAATATCGCACGATCCGTATAGGCCTGCTCCGCGCTGAGTGGAAGGAGCTGCGAGCGTTGACGGGGGGTCGAGTCAATGATGCCACGGT
>CALBSL010000196.1 GCA_937968025.1 uncultured bacterium | reverse complement strand
TATATCCCGTTCTTCTTACTCACGATTGTCGCGACGTCGCATTCGGTGAATTTGACGGATGGTCTGGATGGGCTCGTGGGTGGGCCGTTGCTTGCCTCTTTTGGAGCTTATGCGGTGATCGCGTGGAGCCAGGGAAAAACGGATCTCGCCACGCTGTGTGCCGCGATTGTCGGAGCATTGGTCGGCTTCCTCTGGTTTAACATTCACCCAGCCAAAGTCTTCATGGGTGATACGGGCGCCATGGCGTTAGGTACCTTGCTCGCCATTGTTGCACTCATGACCAACCAGCCGTTGTTGTTGCTGGTGATCGGTCTCCCGTTTGTTCTCGAAAGTGCGTCGGTGATTGTGCAGATGACGAGCAAAAAGCTGCGAGGAGGAAAGAAGATCTTTCACAGTTCGCCGATCCATCACCACTTCCAAGCGAAGGGGTGGCCTGAGCCGCAGATTGTCATGCGTGCTTGGCTCCTGTCCTTTCTCTGTGCGGGCATCGGTGGCGTGATTGCGCTGGTTGATCATCTCTAGCCCCGTTTCTCATGACCCTTTTGCAACGAATCCGAACACTCGACGCAAAAACGCTGGCGGCAGCGGGGGCGTTGTTGCTGTTTGGTCTCGTGACGTTGCTCTCCGCGACCTCGGCGGTATCGGTGCAGCACGGGAGCGGACCGTTCTATTTCGTCACGAGACAGTTGTTGAACGGAGTTGTTCCTGGGCTCGTTGCGTTTGCGGTGTTTGGCCTGGTGGATTATCGGCGTTGGCGTCCATTTGCCTTTGCGGCGTTAGTGCTTTCGATCGTGTCGCTGCTGCTCGTGTACATTCCGGGGGTTGGTGAGATGCGCGGTGGCGCCCGAAGTTGGGTAGCGCTTGGACCGATCGGTTTTCAGCCGTCAGAGCTCGTGAAGCTCACCTTCCTTGTCTACGTTTCCGCCTGGTTGGCGGCGCGAAAAGGCTCAGATGCCCATGATTTTCACCAGGGGTTGCTCCCGTTTTTGGCGGCAGTGGGTACGGTGATGGGTTTGCTTATTCTTCAGCCTGACACAGGGTCGATGGCGGTGATTGTGGGAACGGCGCTTGCGCTCTATTTCTTGTCTGGGGCGCCCGTCTCGTGGTTCCTGTTTTTGTGTGCGGGGGGCGTGGGGCTGTTAGCCTTTTTGATTCGCACGTCTCCGTATCGAGCCGCGCGGTTCATGACATTTCTCTACCCAGAGCTCGATCCGATGGGGAAGGGGTACCATATTAACCAGGCCTTGCTGGCGATTGGATCGGGAGGATTTATGGGTGTTGGATACGGCGAATCTCGCCAGAAGTTTTTGTATCTCCCTGAGGTTGAATCCGATTCCATTGTGGCGGTGATGGGGGAAGAGCTTGGATTCATCGGGATTGTGGTGCTGTTGACCCTGTTCACCGCCCTCGTCTGGCGCGCCATCACGATTGCTCGCGAAACACGTGATCCATTTGGGCGCTATCTTGCAGCGGGGATTGCGGTGATGCTCTCCATTCAGCTGTTCTTGAACGTGGGTTCCATGACGGGACTTGTGCCGATGACAGGGGTGACGCTCCCATTTTTCTCACACGGAGGCTCGGCGATGACGATTTTGCTCGGGTTAATTGGGTTGCTCGCGGCTATTCCTCGTGGATCATTACGACGACTATGAAAATCGCGTTTGTTGGTGGAGGCTCGCTCGGCCCGGTGACGCCGCTGCTTGCGGTGCATGCACGGCTCAAGGAGCGTCATCCTGAGCTTGAAGCATTTTGGATGGGCACGCCCACAGGTCCTGAGCGTGACATCGTGCAGCGACAAGGGTTTGATTTTTTTGCGGTTCCTGTCGCGAAGATTCCACGGTATTGGTCTAAGGAGTGGTTCCTGTTCCCATTTTCCTATCTGCATGCGGTGCGGGTGGTGCGACGATTGTTACGGGTGCAACAGGTGGATGCCGTCGTGACGGCGGGTGGGTTTACGGCCGTTCCCGTGGTTCGTGTCGCGGCAAAACTCGGCACCCCGTGCGTGACTCACCAGCTCGATCGATTGCCAGGCCTGGCGAATCGTTTCGTGGCGGATCGTTGTACGCGGGTGACGACGTCGTTCGCCTATCCTACACCGCCTTTCGGAGACGACGTCGAAACAACATTCATCCCTACGCCAACGCAGTTCTCGTTGCAGCAACTGCCGGCTCGATCACAGGCTTTGCGCGAGTTGGGATTATCAACGGAGAAACCAACGGTCTGTGTGATGGGTGGCGGCACGGGAGCGCAGCGTCTGAACGAGCTCGTCTTTGAACGCTGGGGCGCATGGCGGAAGCGGGGTTGGCAGGTGATCTGTATCACGGGGAAAGGAAAGCTCTCGACACCGATCGACAATCCAGGAGTGCGACTGTTTGAACTCTGCACGCCTGATGAGATGCGTCGCCTGTATGCCGCGTCCGATGTGCTCGTGTGCCGCGCCGGCATGGGAACCATTTCTGAGGCGGTGGCGCTTCGTAAGCCGATGGTCCTGGTGCCGATCCCTGGGAACCAGCAGGAGGTGAACGCGCGCGCCTTTGCGGAAGCGGAGGGGGCC
>CALBSL010000195.1 GCA_937968025.1 uncultured bacterium | reverse complement strand
AACTGTCTATGCTGAAGCCTACCACTATTTGCGTTCTCGGCCCAACCGCTTCAGGGAAGACCGCTCTTGGCGTTCGACTAGCGGAGGCGTTTTTTGGCGAAGTGATTAACGCGGATGCTCGGCAGCTCTATCAAGGTGCCCCTATTGGAACGGGTATCCCGCACGGGTATGTGTCACGGGTGCCGGGCGAGGGCGTCTTGGCTGGAGTGCCGCACCATCTTTTTGCGGTAAGCCCTCCGAGCCAGATCTGGACCGCTTCGGACTGGTGTAAAGAGGCGGAGCTTCGTATGGCGGCAATCCTCGCGCGTGGTCATGTGCCGTGCATCGTCGGTGGAACGGGGATGTATATTCGGGCACTGACCGAGGGATTCGTTTTTTCCGGCGCTCCCAACCCTGATCTTCGAGCGTCATTGCTCGCTCTTCCGGTTGAGGATCGAAGGAGACGTCTTCTTGAGCGCGCTCCGGAGGCGGAACGCCTCATCGACATGAAGAACCCGCACCGCGTCCTGAGAGCTCTCGAGCGCGTCATGCAGGGGGATGCATTGCTCCCAAGGCGCGTTCCTCCATCGTATCAGTATTATAAGCTCGCTCGATGGCATACGCCTGAAGCATTACGTTCACGAATAGAAGCAACCATCCAGCGACAGTTAGCGGAGGGATGGGTGGATGAAGTCCGTCAGCTGCTCCGTTCAGGTGTTTCGGTTGATTCTCCGCTGATGCAGAGCATTGGGTTCCGAACGATTGCTTCGGCTATCGAGCATGACGTCACCGCCGTTGAGCTCCGAGAGGCGATTATTCGCGAAACATGGGCGTATGCTCGCCGTCAAATGACCTGGTTGCGAAAGGAACCGCAGTTGCACTGGGTGCAGAGCGAAGAAGAGGCATACACGCTTGTTTCGGGGTGGCTTGCATCCGCTCGTCAGGCGTAGGATGATGCGTCTATGCGTACTTGGTTGATAAAAAGCGATCCTGAAACGTACGGCTGGTCCGATCTGCTTCGTGATGGTCGAACTCGCTGGGATGGGGTGCGAAGCGCTGAAGCTCGTCGCAATCTCCGTGAAATGCAGGTTGGCGACCGGGCCATGTTTTATCATAGCCAGTCAGATAAGGCTGTTGTAGGTGAGGTTGAAATTGTGAAATCAGCCTATCCTGATCCAACGGCAAAGGAGGGGGACTGGGTATGCGTCGATATTCGGCCTCTCGAGACGTGGGCGGTTCCGGTTGAGCTCTCAGCTATGCGTTCTGTGGCGGCTTTAGCCGACTGTTCCTTGGTGCGTCAGGGTCGATTATCCGTGATGCCGATGACGAACGAGCATTGGAAAGCCGTACAAAAACTTCGTAAAGACGCTGAAAAAGAGGTGAGTTTGCGGTAATTCTATCGACAAAGCCTCGTTGCTTCTGTAGGCTGGTCCGTATGACCGAAACGACCAATACGTCGGGCCAGGCAGTAAAACCCTCGCGCTGGGCGGAGATTGTACACGTTGTGCTGCTCACGCTCGCCATTGTTATTCCTGTCCGGGTTTTTTTAGCCAACCCGTTCAAAGTGCAGGGCGCAAGCATGGAGCCCAACTATTTTGATAAAGAATACCTCATCATCGACGAGCTTTCGTATCGATTGCATAACCCTATTCGAGGTGAAGTGATCGTCTTTCGTCCGCCAACTGATCCAACAAAGTTCTTCATCAAGCGTGTTATCGGTGTGCCTGGCGAT
>CALBSL010000194.1 GCA_937968025.1 uncultured bacterium | reverse complement strand
ATTGATCATCACACCCCGTAATATGGGATAAAAGAAGTATTTTTCCGTAATAGGGTGGTCGAACGTCAAACGCGTGAATCGCGCTTTCTTTTTTCGTCCTAGAATGGCATGTACACGTATGATCGTAGGGCTTCTGGTGATGAACAGATCGAGAAGATGCTGAAGGAATTGAAGACCAAGTTGAAAGTGCAAGTCACGGACGGGACGAAGACGTTCTGGATCTTGTGCAAGCCGTGGCACGGCGGGCACCCGTATTTTTATGCTCCGTCGCTAGACGGTCGCCGCCCGAAAGGAAAATACTTGCAACTCTCTGACGACCAAATCTGGACGTGGTTGGGTAATTTGCATCCTGCATGAATCTTCGCGAGCCTGAGCCTGGGACCGATGATCATCTCATCGCTCCGGCAGAAGAAAATGGAAAATAATCTCACCTGGTAAGTTGATCCGAGGCGCGCCCGATCTGTAGCACGAACATGAACAGCGCCGCCCCCAACGTCCAGAAGCTAGTCGACCTCCTCACGAACTACATCCCCCTCCGCGAGAAGAACGAAGCCGAGACGCGGGCCATGGCGGACGAAGATTTCACAGGGGAAGCGTTCGACAAGTGGTACGCCGAACAAGGCGCCGAAATGCGCAAGATCGAAGAGAGCATCGTGGAAGCGACGCAAGAAGCGATTGAAGCTTTGGACGATCATCGTCATCCGGCTAATGACCGCATCTACCAACACTTCAAGACGCTTGGGCGAACGCATGCCCTGCTGCAATGCAGCACGCTCATGCTCAATCACTACAAGCGTTCGCTGACGATGTGGATCGAGCGCACTGCGCGATGAGCTGGCATGTCTACATCCTCCGAAGCACCAAAACGGATCGCCTATATACTGGGATCACGACAGACCCCTTCAGGCGCCTTGCCGAGCACAACGGTACTCGCCCTGGAGGTGCTCGAAGCACTCGCCAGGGCCGGCCTTGGATCACCGTATACACAGAACCAGCCGACGACCGCTCCGCAGCTACCAAACGAGAACGCGCCATCAAAAAAATGAGTCGTGCGGCCAAACTTCGATTGATTGGCTTCCAATCATAAGGAATACAAGCATGTTCACGCATATCATAAGAGCATACAGGCGTAAGCCCCAAATCAGGCAACGATGGGGCTTGCCTATCATCGTTGCCTACGTCATCGTGGCATTGCTCAACCTTTTCGTCCACACACCTTGGGTGAAATTGGCTGGTATTGTGACGTCCGTTTTGCTCGTCGTTCACCTGATTTTGTGCATCTGCGCGGACGATCTGGAGATCTAATGTCTACAACACCTTCCATCGAATCGCGGATTTTTTACAATACTCCGCGCCATCCCTGTGCCACGGCCGACATCAAAGTGGGCCATGTTTATTTGACGCGCATCGAGACGGGTGATGTGCTCGCAAGGGTGACGGAGATCATCCCGTCAAACCGCGTTTCTCGGAAGACGCTTTTCCACGCGGTTGACGTTTCGACAGGTCAGTGCCTGCCAAGGCTCAAAAGGGCGGACGATTTTTTCGAGATCCATTCGCGGGCTACGGTAAGTAACCCCGTTTTTTGACCACATCCGCATGTACGTCTTCGAGATGCCGAAGCCACCCGAGAAACAGCGCCTCGACATCATCCGGGCCCTCTTCCGGAAGGCGCGCATCCTCATCCTCGACGAGCCGACATCGGTGCTGACGCCGCAGGAGGCCGACGATCTGGTTGGCCGGTACGCGGCTGTCGGCACATCCGATCCACAGGTACGTCGGCGACTGTTGCCGCGACAGCTTCGCGAAGAACTCCGGGTCCTGGCTGCGGATCCGTGCGGCCCACTCGCGGTTGTTCCGGAAGAGTTCGTCGAGGGTCTTCATGCGGCCGCGACGATAGCAGCCGCCACCGGACGCGTCACGGTGCCGTTGGGGTCACGGAGCGCGTGGGGTCACG
>CALBSL010000193.1 GCA_937968025.1 uncultured bacterium | reverse complement strand
ACACAGGCGAAGACACTCTTTCCCTACACGACGCTCTTCCGATCTAGTCGGGGCCTTGTGGCGTGGTCCGTTCCAGCAAGCCCAGGATTTGCCCGATCGCTATCTGGCCGGATGACGGTGGCGGAAAACCGCAGACGCTGTAGGTGCGCGCACGGGCGGCGTGGTCAAAGCACAGGGCCTCGCGCTCTCGCGGCTGGTAGGCCTTGAGATCGTTCAGGCTCAGGCTGCCGGGGCGCGGGGCTTGTGAAGCGCGGGCCACGATGGCCTGCGCCACCGGCCCTTCGTGCAGGGCGTGGCTGCCGTCTGTGGCGATGCGCTGCAGCACATGCGCGTATTCGGGGTTGCGCAGCAGATGGCCTACCGGCCAGGCCCGGCCCTGTGCGTCGTAGAGCGTCATCGAGGTGACCTTCGTGGTCGACGGGGGTTTCGGGCTCAGCTGCAAGTAGCGGCCTCTGTCCCGAGACATGGTGGGCGCCCGGCGGACGACTGCAAGGTTGAACGTCGGGTGGGTGGCAGGTACCCCGTATATTGGACAGGCAGAATAAAAAGCTGCAAAATTAGTGAGTAACCCAATATACTATGAACAAATTCAGGCGAGTACCTCTCGAATTGAAGGAACAAATACTCCAGCGGATAAGGATGGAGGGCATATCAGTGAGTCAGGCATCAAAAGAACATCACGTGAGTACCCCAACGATCTATAGCTGGCTCACGGCCATAGCATCGGTGCATCCGAATATCCTGCAAATCAACAAATTGAAGAAGGAAAACGAAGAACTTCAGCGGTTGCTGGGAAAAGCCATGATGGAAATTGAGCGATCCAAAAAAAATAATGCTCGTTATGGAATCCAATAACAAACGGGCACTCGCGAGAAAACTCGGTATTTCGCGTTCCTCGCTCTACTATCAATCGAAAATGAAGGTTCGGGATCAATGCTTGAAGGAACAGATACTTTCAGCACTTTCGGAGCATCCATCGTATGGACACAAACGTCTGGCACTTCATCTCGGACGAAACAAGAAGTGCATTCTTCGCGTGATGAAAAAATATGGAATCAAACCGTATCGACGGAGATTCCGAAAGCATCGAAAAGCGGGAGATCTCAAGCAAGAGCCACTCCACATTCAAAACTACGCTAAAGATATTTGCCCGTTCAGAAGAGATATTCTTTGGGCATCAGATTTCACGTATTTCTGGTTTCGAGGAAGATGGTGGTTTTTATGCACAGTTTTAGACGTATTTAGTCGAGAAGTGGTGGGTGTTTCATTTTCAGCCAAACATGATCAGCAACTGATCTTGAGTGCGCTCAAGGATGCTCTCGAAAAAAGGTCAGCCCCCAAATATCTTCACACCGACCAGGGCAGTGAATATCAGTCGTATGCTTATTTTGAAATACTCAAAAAGCATGGAATTCAAGCTTCCTTCAGCACGAAAGCATCACCATGGCAAAACGGATACCAAGAATCTTTTTATAGTGAATTCAAAAAAGATTTAGGAGACGTTTCGAGATTTGAAACGCTTGGAGAGTTCATGGAAGGGTTATATTTGCAGATCCATTACTACAACCATCAACGAATCCACACCGCTCTCAAGTCACCTCCTGCGTTATTCAAACAACCTTCTCCACTTCCATGCAAGCTGTCTTAACTTCGGGGTACTTGCCATTTTCGGCCAGGTACTATATCGTATTTATCTAAAAATACGCCGTGAAATATGGGTGTTTCAACTCTAGCAGCTTGAAGTAAAAAATCTTTTTCT
>CALBSL010000192.1 GCA_937968025.1 uncultured bacterium | reverse complement strand
CTCCCGATACGGCAATATCCCGCAGTATGTGACAGAGAACGGAGCCGCTTTCGACGACTTTCCCGCGCCCGATGGAAGCCTGAAAGACATCGAGCGAGTACAATACTTGAAGGAACATTTGCAAGCGGCTCAGCAGGCTCTTCAAGCAGGCGTTGATCTGCGCGGCTATTTTGTCTGGTCGCTCCTGGACAACTTCGAGTGGCAGTTCGGGATGAAGCTGCGGTTCGGGATCCTTGCCCGCAATGGTGAGCGGCTGCGGCGTGCGAATGCCGGCGACCACGTCTTCCCCTTGCGCGTTGACGAGGAACTCGCCGTAGAATTTTTTCTCGCCCGTGCTTGGGTTGCGCGTGAACGCCACGCCCGTCGCACAATCGTCGCCCATATTGCCGAACACCATCGACTGAATATTCACCGCTGTGCCCCAGCTTGCGGGGATGTCGTGCAGGTTACGATAGGTGATCGCGCGCGGGTTCATCCAGCTATCGAACACAGCGCGCACCGCGCCCAAGAGCTGCTCGTTGACATCCTGCGGGAAGGGTTTTTTCAGCTTGCGCCACGCGCTCCTTGTATTGCGCGACCGGCTCCTTGAGGTCATCCGCGGTGAGGTCGGTATCCTGCGAAAAATCGCGTTCGTTCTTCATCAGATCGAGCAGATCTTCAAACTCGTCATGATGCACGCCGAGCACCACGTCCGAATACATCTGAATGAAGCGGCGGTAGGAGTCATAGGCAAAGCGCGAGTTTCCCGTCTTCGCGGCGAGGCCTTCCACCGTTGCGTCATTCAAACCCAAGTTCAAAATCGTGTCCATCATGCCGGGCATGGAGGCACGCGCGCCGGAGCGCACCGAAACGAGGCGCTCCACCGTCGCCTTTGCCCATGTTACGTGGTCATGCACCTCGGCTGATCCGCCCACAACGTTTTCGACATCCACCAACACAATCCGGCGCTGGTTAGCGGGGCGCTTCTGCGGGGAGCGCCGGCCCGTCTTTGTGAAGAACATGACACGACATTGCCACGCGATCTACGCGTAGTCAAGTGG
>CALBSL010000191.1 GCA_937968025.1 uncultured bacterium | reverse complement strand
GACAGGTAGCCGTAGTTGCTCTCGACCTCTTCGTCGGCGTACATGTTGAGGGTACCGTGTGCACGGATCGCCGCCATGAGCGGATCACGCAGCTCCTCCTTGAAGGCGGTTCCGCCGCCGATGAGCTTCTGCGCTCCCTCCTGATCGATCCCGAGCTCCGCGATGAGCTTCTTCACGAACGCCGCCACCATGGTGGCGATCTGATCCTTCTGACCGTTCGTAGCGCGCTTGATCGACTTTTTGGTCGTCATGGTTGCACCCTCCTTCTTCCGCAATGACGCGAAACGCCGCACGAGATTTGTTTTGGTGGAACATCCACCAGCCACAGTCTTCGTTGAAAACGGCGTTTCTAAAGCCAAGATCTTCGCTTCATGAACACCGTTTTCAATACACCAACGAGCAACGCAAGGATGTGGCATCCTGGCAATATTCTGGGTCGGTGTCAAGCGTAGAACACCAATCATGTGCGTGCGTGGAAGATCCTGTTTGTAGAAATGGTTGCAACAAAAGAATGATGACCCGCCCGCTGACCACCTACCACGACCCAATTTTATTCAGCACGCCTCTATTCTTCACGATATTTTTATAGTCCCACTGGATGCGCTTCGCTTGTTTTAACCAGCCACGAAGCTCTGTTATTTTGAGTTCCTTGAGATCTTGGAAGTACACCTGCGCCGCTTTGAACGAACCTTCCGGCGTTAGTCTCGTATCCTTAAACGACCGCCCACTCCAAAACAGGACCTGCACACCATTTTTTCGCACGCTATACCCCGCCACCGGATTCCCCTCAAGAAACCACACAGGGCTCCCGTGCCATACTTTGCTCTCTGCTTTTGTGAGTTCTTCCGTGAAAACCTGCTTGAGTTTGTTACAGATCTGTTTATACGCTCCTGATTGAGCAGCGTTATAGATCGCGATGTCGGTGGGCATAGGATCGAGCTTATTTCTCCGCAAGCTCCTTTACTACCTCCAAAGCCTTTGGCCACATGTCATTAAACATGTCCTTGTATTCATCTTTCACGTCAATATCGACGATCAATTCCGTTCCACCATCTTTTTTCTTGAAGGTGTAGTTTTCAAAATACAGCTCATCCGGCGCATACGCGCTTTCCTTGCCCCGCATGATTTCACCAGAGTATTTGATCGAAATGAATTCACCTGGCCTAGATACTTGTATCTTTCCGATCATCCCTGAAACGGTGCCGTCTGCATCTTTCCCCAAAAACCGAATGTCACTCCCCTCTTCCCAACCGCCTTCAACAGTCGATTCCGCAGTGGAATCTGGATTAAATACCGATGCCCATTGCTTGTAGGTTGATTCGCCGAGCATCGTGTCCCAAACGGTTTTCTGAGGTGCGTTGATGTGGATGGTGTAGTGGAGATGTTCCATAGCGTTATACAGTATTCTATACCCGAATCTTCTCTACGACCAAGGAGGCGATGGTTGACACAGGTGCGGCAAGTAGCGCCCCAGGCTAAGACGCATCTACTCATGAACAACAAAAAAGCACCACGTTTGTGGTGCTTTTTTGATTGACAGTGTCTGGGTCGCCAGACACGATCGCTCGTGGCTTGGCTTTACAACGAGGCTCGAACCTATTTCCAGTCCCAGACGTGACCAAAGGAGGGGCATGGGGAGGATTATCCGCCCCATTCCTCCAAGGCCTCTGCTAGTTGAACGCCTAGTTGAATCAGTGTTCAACTAGCAGACCCAAGAAAAGCATCTCAGCCAAGCCAAATCTCAAAAACAAAAAACTGTGACTACTATGTGACAACACAATCAACTGAACGACAAAGTATATATACATACTTACCTAAAATATACTTTGTCTCTTTACAACTTATTACTTGTTTTATTTACTATATCTATCTCTCTTCTCTTATCTATTTATCTTGAATATTTCTTTAACTTTAGTTGACTGACTCTGACTGAAACTGAATTGAAGAAGAAGGGGGCTTGGGATGGGGATGGGATGAGGGAACATGGAACAACTGAAGGGGCAGGGTGCAAAATAAAGAAAAACGACAACCAAGAAACCACAAACAAGAAGCGGACTTTTCGGTCTGTTTTTTGGATGTTTTGTTTTCAAACAACTAAGCCTTTCCGCATCAGGGCTATTCATCTTAGCGTCAGCTTTTCCTTCGTCAAGGTAGAACTCCTACGTCGTCTCCACCTGTGACAAAGGCAAGCTATCAGGCGCTTCTTTCTAGCCCGTCTGATGCGACGTAAGCGGCCGGTCCATCGGATCATTATAAAGGCCGTTTTTTCATTTCTATGGAAAACCTTATTCTCTCTAACTGGAAGGGCTCAGCGAACACGGCAGAATCCGTGAAAAAGCAGATTATCGCTCGCTGGGGCGAAGCCGAAGCAGGCAGTTACGATCCGAAGTCAAACTGCCTCACATTCAATCAGTGGCACACTCACGGCTACCGAGTAAAGAAGGGAGAGAAAGCCCTTAAGTCTATTACGATCATTGAAAAGAAGGACGAAAAGGGCGAAGTAGTCGCAAAATACCCGAAGACGGTGAATCTGTTCTACGTTTTGCAGGTTGAGAAGGTTGGGTGAAGTAGGTAAGCGAATAGGGATCGGGTCCGAAGGGATCCGGTCCCTATTTCCATGAGCCCAATGCAGGCAAGTCATTACGACCTTGAAGATAGGCTCTTCTCAGAGCCAGTTCCGCCTCATGCTCTTCGGCATGGGACAATAGGCCCAGGTATGAATAGAGTTGTGGCTTTGAGATGCCGCTTGTTTTCATGTTGCGAATCATTCTCTGTTTTGTGCGTTTCCGAAGCAGTCTGTGATTTGGGAAGAGAATATATCCTAAAAAATCTATCCCCTGCCGCAGCTTACGAAGAACAATCTTGCCCGGGTGTAGCTCGAGATGAAGACGCTGTTTTAGAAAAGATTCCATATCCGGCAAAAGCGCCATGAGGGCATTTGGATCTTGATCGACAACGATAAAATCATCCGTGTAGCGTAGGTAATATTTCACCTTGAGTTTTTCTTTCACGAAGTGATCAAATGGGCTCATGTACACGTTCGCAAAAAGCTGGGATGTGAGATTTCCAATCGGAATTCCTAGAAGCTCTCTCTCTCTCTCTCTCTCTCAACTAAGTTATCCACAGCTGCAAAGCTATTTGTTATATCGTGCAGCAATTTCAGGACCTTTGGATCAGAAATTTTTGTCTCGATAAGCTTGGTTAGAATATCACGATCAATGCTCGCAAAAAACTTGCGAATATCACATTTCAGCGCCCAACATGGCCGTGTATAGTTACGACTCATTTTCCGCGTAAACTGCTCTAACCGATCTATTGCCGCGTGCGTCCCCTTCCCGATCCGACATGAATAGGAATCGTGAATAAACGAGCGCTCAAAGAGAGGAGCAAGGATCCGATACACGGCATGGTGCACAATTCGATCACGAACAGAAGCCTTGTGAATAATGCGATGTTTCGGATCAAAGATCTGAAACCGTTCATAGCGTCCATGCTTATATGTTCCGTTCTCCAACTCCCAATGCAAACGAAACAAATGATCTTCTAAATAGCGCTCAAATTCTTGAACATCATCAGTAGACCTTTTTCCTGGTCTGAATTCGTTCCAGGCTGTAAATAGATTCTCTAACGAAATAATATCGTCAAACATATGCAGGAAATCCATGACACGCCGCTCTTCCAAAAATCTTATGATCTCTACAAAAATCTCCATGAACAGGTGAAGAAATATGCCAAGGGAGATCGGTATTCGTTAGGAGAAGAAACCAAGAAGAAAACACTTGAATTAATTGAAGCTGTCACAAAAGCAGGCCACGCCAAAAAGGAATGGAAAGCACCCCTCATTGAGCAAGCAATTATCTCCTTGGAACTTGTGAAGGTTTTTACGAGGCTCGGCTACGATACCCGCTCGCTCAATCAGCAGCAATATCTGGAAATACAAGAACGTATTCAAGAGATAGGAAGGATGCTAGGTGGGTGGAAACGGTCAGTATAAAGAAAGAATCCATTCCTGGATTCTTTCTAGACTAGTTACACACCGAGGGCACGGGAACGCGGAAGCCCGAGGCAGACCCATAGTTCTCGTTCGCATTGTCGACGTTGTTCGTGTTGAACTTGAGCTTGTCGTCGTTGAAGTTCCAGATCGGGGCGTTGTCGGGATCGGCACCGGGCTCCGAAGCCTTGTTGCTTCTATCCATCAAGATCACTGCAACTTTCTGCATGTGCAGATTATTGCTGAATTTCATTTGGGAGCCTTCTATTTAGAATCTCCACCAGACAGGAGCAAGGAGTGTCAACTAATCTCTATGCACGTCTTTATAATTGCGCACACTTTTCATAACCTTGATTATGAAAACTCTAGCATGATGAGATCGTGAGATTTCGGGGACGGAAGACCTTGATCCACCGTACATGACCCTAATTTCAAAGAAATTCTAATGGCCGGTTATAAAACGAACAAGACCGTGCCCAGACACCCCATTTCATTGGAGTACTGTACACGGTCAAGTCCCAAACTTGAGTAACAAGATAAGGGATAAAGCAAAGGGCAAAAAAGGAAGAAGGAGCCGAGGGAGTGAGGGTCCTGTCACTCCGAGGGCACGGGAACGCGGAAGCCCGAGGCAGACCCATAGTACTCGTTCGCATCGTCGACGCCGTCCGCGGAGAACTCGAGCCGGCCGTCGTAGAAGCGCCAGACCGGGGCGCTGTCGGGATCGGCACCGGGCTCCGAAGCGAAGTCGTCGCCGGGGCAGTCTGTGTGGAGCTGCTCCCAGCGCACGAAGCGCTTGGAGTGGGTGGCGGCCATCGAACCGACCTCGAGGCCACCGAGACCGAACTCGTCGGACCGGAACACCTCACGGCTCCGGCGCGTCGACCGTCCCCGGTGGCGGAGACCGAACTGCGCGGGGATGATCACGATCGCCGCCTTCTGCTCGCCGGTGATGGCCGTGAGCGCCTCGATCGTGCGCGCGGTGCGCGTGAGCCGGTCGGGCGTGAGCTCGCCCTCGCGGTAGTTGTAGAGGGCGCGCGTCTTGGCGAGCTTCTCGATGAGGAGGTTGAGCGCGCGGCAGTACCGCTCGCCCGGGTCCTTCACGTTCGGGAAGTGCTTGGCCGCGATGGCCTCGACCGTCGGGATGGCGAACCACCCCTCCGCCAGGTCGGGCAGCGTGAGCTTCGGGAGCCCCCGCTCGACGAAGGCCATGGTGGCCTCGAGGGGGAGCGACAGGAGGGCCGCGATCGTCGCCACCTGCTCGCCGATGGGGGCGGGGCCCCCGTACTCGGGCGGGTAGATCCACGTCGAGCGGACCTCCTCCTCCGCGTAGCGGTTCGAGACCGAGAGCCCGGCGAGGAGCTTGCGCACCCCCGCCTGGAACTCGCCCCCGTTCTCGATGACGCGCTGGGCGCCATCGTCGTCGAGGCCCGCCTTGTTGATGGCGGCCGCGACGAGGTCGAGAAGGCACGTTCCCTTCGGATCCCTGGACGTGATCAATGTCGTCTTGGACATCGGCATCATCCTTCTTTCTCCCCGTTTAGCTGGGGACGCCGAACGAACAACTATTTTGACGGAGAATCCGTCTCATAGCTCTCGTTTGTGCAAACGGCGTTATCAGAGCCAACTTCTTGGCTACATTAACGCTGTTTCCACCTTATTTTTAACGACTAATAACACAAAATACTAGCATATTTTAGTATAAAAGTCAAGCTTAGCGAGCTCGAATTTAGCTAAAGTAAGCAGAAATCTACGGCTCCTTGGCAGACCAATCGATGACCGCCGATGTTGGTATCCGATCAACCAAAGCCGTTACAACTTGAATCTTGGGGTTGATGTTGTCGTAGTACGCTTCATAATAGTGCGCATTTATCTCACTTCCCGTCATACCTGATCCAGCAAAGTTCGTCAGAATCACGGGAAACGGTGGGAACTTTGTAAAGCGGGTTTGGCTATCCAGCGTAATTTTGATCGTAAGTCGTGGAACCTGCTTTTGTCCCACCGGATGCAGGCGAAATGACAACTTAAATTTTCCGTCGTTTAACTCCTCTACGGAATAATCTGTTTTTGGATTGTGAGTAAAATATGTTTCTTTATTTCGCTCAACATCCTGTTTCAGTACAGTGATCTCCTTATCCTTCAATTGACTGATCTGGTTCCCCGTATACCAAACGCCCAACATAGAAATAACCGTTATAACGGCTGCAATTATGCCTAGAACGCTAAAAAATGAATTGAGGGAGAAGATGTCCATGCCACGAGGTTAAATTATTCTCTGTATTACAGTGACGCATGCCGTTTTATCGCATCAACATAGTCACAGTAGTCACACCCATCCCCCGCTTTAGGAATACTGTTTGCAGCAAGGCATGTCCGAGCGTCGATAACCGCTGCGTCAACCCAACAATCGTTTCCCGTATAGGGAATAACCGTCACATCAAATTCAAGCTTCTTATCAAAGGCGACGCAATCTGATTTTCCATTACAATAGACGAAATAGCCTGTGCTAGAGACAGTTAGCCCACGCTTACGCAAAAGCCATTGATACACCTCCATCTGACGCTTATAACCATCGTGCCAATCCTTGTTTAGCTCCGTAATCTCTTCTTCTTTCGAGGTAGCTTTGTAGTCTACGACGATATATTCACCCTTGGAATTCTGCCAAAGATCATCAATGGCACCAAACACAAGGAAATTGGTCGCCGGGTGATGATATTGAACCCCTGTAAAGTTGTGCCGCCATGCGTCTAAGTCCTCGTGAGGAATGGGTCGGGCATCAATTCCGTATTCTTCAATCAATGGATGCTTGGTCCCATTGGCGCGATGCACATCAAACTCTCTCTTGAGAAGAGTGTCTACAGCGCCGTTCAGAGCAAACGGAAAGCCAGGAGGCCGACCGACTCCGAGACGTCGATCAAAATAGAAGCAACGCGGGCAACTCAAGAAGAGATCGATCTTGGAACGGCTGATCTTGAAGGGCTCTGCGTCGTTTGGATCGAAGAGGTTTCGGGTGCGCTGTGCGGTATAGTATTCGGACATATCACTTACGAAGTGCGGAGAATTGCAACCATTCTTTCAATTGAGTCTTTGAGTTGCTCTGGTGTGTATGGGGGTCTATTCGTATTGTCGGGATGATGCACCCTGTTTCTGATGTATGTCATTAGAGTTTCTTCTCGTGGTCCAACCACGGGATCAGGCCATTTGATTTCTTTCGTTTG
>CALBSL010000190.1 GCA_937968025.1 uncultured bacterium | reverse complement strand
CTCTTCCGATCTGCATTGAAGGATCGAAGCATTGCGTTGCTTGAAAACGGGCAAGAAGAAGACGGTTCGATTCGTATTCCAGAAGTCCTGCAACCATTCTGCGGCTTTGATCGTATCGAGCGTCAGAAATAGGCGTATGCAGATGTATCCACCGGCAAAAACGTGGATCGAGGTGTCTCGCGAGGCGCTCCGTGCCAATCTTTTGGCGGCGGAGCGCGTTGCTGGGGCTGGTCGGGTGATGCCGGTGGTGAAGGCAAATGCGTATGGACATGGTCTTTCCTGCGTGGTGAAGGCCCTCGAAGCGTGTCGGGTCCCATTTTTTGCGGTCGATAGCGTAGAAGAAGCACGGGTGATTCGCGACGTGAATACGCGACTGCCCGTGCTTTTGCTTGGATATATTCCTCGTCGACAACTGCGTGAAGTGATTGAAGCGGGCTGGTCGTTTGTCTGCTCGAAACACGAAATGCTGGAATGGATTGGAGACATAGCGTCTCCAGAACATCCGGCCAAGATCCATCTTGAAGTGGAGACGGGGCTTTATCGACAAGGAGCGGACGAGACCGAGCTTGCACACATGCTTCGTCACCTCGAGGAGCTCCGCGACCGAGTGGTCGTCGAAGGGGTGTGTTCCCATTTTTCGAGCGCAGAAAACGTCGAAGACCAATCCTCGGTTGAGCGGCAAGAAGCCTGTTTCTGGGAACGATGTCATCAGATTGAAGCGGCGGGACATACGCCGCGTTGGCGACATATCGCCTGCAGCGCGGCGATCTGGCTGCGAACGTCCGAGCGATTTGATGCGGTGCGCTTAGGCATCTCCTTGTACGGAATTTGGTCATCAGCGGGGGTGGCCGAGGTTGCGCCCCAGCGCCATCGCTCCCTCGAGCTCACGTCAGTACTCACCTGGAAAACGCTGGTGGCGGAGCTAAAAACGGTACCCGCTGGCGCGGCTGTTGGGTACAATGGAACGGAGCGGATGCATCGTCTAACGCGACTCGCCGTGCTTCCGGTGGGATATGCGGACGGATTTGATCGCCGGCTTTCTTCGTGTGGTGAGGTGTTAGTCCGCGGGCACCGCGCTCGCGTGGTTGGTCGTGTCTGCATGAACATGTGCATGATCGATGTCACGGATATTCCAGAGATACAGCTCGAAGATGAAGTGGTGCTCTATGGTCTGCAAAATGGCGCGCGTGTATCGCCGGAAGACACGGAGCGCCGGCTCACGAATTTTATTGCCTATGAAGTGGTGGCTCAGCTGCAGGCATCTATTCCGCGTGTGTTGGTTTGAAGAGGGAACTCATGCTACACTGCGAGGTATATGTCCTCGATGATGTATTCGTCTTCGTCGGTTGTGCGCGGCGCGGTGGCGCTCGGCGCAGCTGCTTCGTTGTTCGCCGCCTTTGTTGGATATCGCTTGCTCATGAATCGACAAAATGAATGGCAGCGCTTCGCTGATTGTTCTGCAGGTACTCGAACCGATTGTGAACCATCATTGTTTTGGGTGTTGGCAGGCCTCGCAGAGAATGACGGCGCTGGCCAACTCCAGCCGGTCACCACGTTTTCTGGGGTGGCCTCGCAGAAGCGAGTGGTTCGTACGTCAGACGACGCGCCTATCCTTACCTCGATTAAGCCTGATGGTTTTACCCCAGAGGGCCAGGGCTACGGCGTGAAGGTCGGTACCCCGGTGACGCTCACCGTGAAGGTTGAGAATGCCAAGCAGGTGGAGGTACGGTTTGTTCCGGCCGGCACAAAAGACAGTGAGCGGATCGCGGAACTCTCGCCGGTCGAGGGCCAAGAGTTTACATATTCAGCAGCTGTTTCCTGGACAGAAACGCGTGCGGGTGACCTTGAGATCCTGGCGCTCGGCACCAAGGAAGGGGAGCGGACCCAGATGTTCCTCCCGCTACGAATTGAGCCGGTTGCAGACAAGCGGTAAATTTGGTTCACTGGCGGGGTACTATGACTCGATTCCTCGCTACTGAGGCCCCGGCACAGGTGGGCCAAACAATCACGGTGAAAGGCTGGATTCATGCCCGTCGTGATATGGGTAAGTTGGCGTTTTTTGATCTTCGCGACCGATCGGGGTTGATTCAGGTCGTGTGTGTTCCAAGTCAGATGGACGAGGCGTCTAAGGAGTTGGTGAAAGGCATCCGAACGGAATGGTGCGTAGCGTTCACGGGTATCGTGCAGCCTCGTCAACCAAACCAGGTGAACACCGAGCTTCCAACCGGAGGCGTTGAGCTGTTGGTGCACAGCGTTCAGATTTTGAATGAGGCCAAGACCCCGCCTTTTGAGGTCAACCAAGATACATCGAGCTGGAATGAGGAATTACGACTGTACTATCGCTATCTCGACCTTCGTAGTGAGCGCATGCAACGAAACCTTCGCTTGCGTGACGCGGTCTGTACGTTTTTCCGCAACTATTTGCACGAGAACGGATTCGTTGAAGTGGATACCCCGTATCTCACCAAGGGAACGCCTGAAGGGGCGCGCGAGTTCTTGGTACCAAGCCGTATTCACTCCGGGAATTTTTACGTGCTCCCTCAGTCGCCACAGCAGTTTAAGCAATTATTGATGGTAGGCGGACTCGAACGCTATTTCCAACTTGCTCGCTGTTTCCGTGATGAAGATCAGCGCGGTGACCGTCAGCCCGAGTTTACGCAGCTCGATCTTGAGATGTCGTTCGTTGAACAAGAAGACGTGTTGCAGTTGATTGAGCAGATGATGATTAGACTTGTGCAAACGGTGACGCCGCACAAGCGCATCCAGCAGATCCCATTCCCTCGGCTCACCTACAAAGAGGCGATGGAAAAGTACCACTCTGACAAGCCAGACCTACGCGAGGACAAGAACGATCCGAACTTGTTGGCATTTTGCTGGGTGATCGACTTCCCATTCTTCGAAAAGACCGATGAAGGCGGGTGGACGTTTACGCACAACCCATTTTCCGCGGCAAAGCCAGAACATCGTGAATGGTTGATGAACAAAGAGCATATTGAAGACATTCTCACCACGCAGTACGACATTGTGCTGAATGGGTATGAAGCGGGAGGCGGGTCTATTCGCAATCACGAGCCTGCCGCCTTGCGTCGTGTTCTAGAAATTATGGGTATGTCAGAAGAAGACATTCAGGCGCAGTTCGGACATATGCTTGAAGCGTTCGAGTACGGTGCGCCACCACACGGCGGCATCGCTCCTGGATTGGATCGTATCGTGATGATCCTAGCGAACGAACCAAACATCCGCGAAGTCATCCCGATGCCAAAAACCGGCGACGCTCGCGACCTCATGATGGGGGCACCAAGTCCGCTGCCAGAAGCCCGTCTCCAAGACGTCCATATCAAAGCTGCATAATCATGACTCAGATGGCCTCAACGCCGGTCTACACCGTGCGCACAGACACCTTTGAAGGGCCGCTCGACCTCCTGCTTCAGCTTGTGGAGGGGGAGCGGCTTTCGGTTTCAGAGATCTCGCTCGCTTCGGTGACGGAGGCCTTTCTTGCCGCAGTTCGTGCGCGAGCGGAGGACGAGGCGTATCCGCTCGAGGGGCTTGCGCATTTTCTGGTTATCGCCTCCAAGCTTGTTGCGTTAAAAGCTCGGTTGCTCGTGCCTTCGGCAGAAACGGGTGAGGATGATGAGCCTTCGCTTGTCGCTCGATTGTTGGCGTATCAAGCCTATATTCGCGCTGGGCACTGGTTGCAGGCGCGCAGTACCGGAGGAACGCTTCTCTTTTCGAGGGGTGAGCATGAAGAAGCGTATGAGGCCCCACTTCCTTGGCCACCGTCCATGGAGCGAGTGCAGCAGGCCTTCCAGGCGGTGCTTCAGCGCGCAGAAGCGCCCCTCGTCCCTCCTAAAGCGCTCTTTCTTGCTCGTCTCATACGCCTGGAGGACCGGATGGCGTCACTTCGCGAGCGGATCGCTGCTGTTCCTCGGCTCTCGCTCTTTTCGTGGGTGGGTCCTGACGCAACGCGCGAATTTCGGCTCGTATCGTTTCTCGCGGTTCTGGAGCTCGTGCGGCGGCAGGAGATCTCGGCGGATCAAGGAGGGTTATTTACTGACGTCACGCTCACACGACTATGATTTCCGCTGCACTGCTCGAAGCGTTGCTCTTCGCTCACGGCGCTCCTCTCGAAAAAGGAGCAATTTGTCGTCTCACGGGATGGAATGAAGCGGAGCTTGAGGCAACGATCCAGGAGTTGAGACAATCATTGCAGGGTCGCGGTCTACAGCTGCAGGTTTGGCGAGGGACGATCGAGCTCGTCTCGCATCCTGAAGCCGCTCCGCTTATTCGCCAATTTCGTGACGAAGAAGCGCGCGGCGAACTCAGCAAGACAGCGCTTGAGACGTTGGCGGTGTTTCTCTACAAAGGGGCGTTGACCCGGCCTGAGCTCGAAGAGATTCGTGGGATGTATTCACACCAAATCCTGCGGAGTCTTACTCGTCGAGGGTTGGTGATGGAGACAGGGGAAACGCGTGTCGGCCAGCCCGTGTATGATGTGACGCCCCTGTGTTTGCAGTGGTTAGGACTCACGAGCCGTGAAGATCTTCCGGACATTTCTACGTTTATGTCGGAGACGGTGAGCGCATCCACCACCGAAGACGCTTCACGTGGCGACGCATCGGGAGTATAATCGGAGGCATGCTTGCTGAATCCGTTTTTCTCGCCCTGGGATTATTGTCGTTTTCTCCCGTACGGTCTACGCCGAGCGCGCACTTGCCGTGGCAAAGTTT
>CALBSL010000189.1 GCA_937968025.1 uncultured bacterium | reverse complement strand
TCTCGAATCTTCATCTTCATGGGCTCTTCGATTACGCAGAGGTCGCCACTACAGGCAAAGGTATGCTTCTTTCTCCTGACTGGTGGCCGGTAGAACTTCTTCTGTCTCTCTTTCTTCCCATGTACACGTTTCACAAAGCTCGTAGTGCCCTTACACATCCCTCTCCCTGATCTCCCCTTCTTCGAGATCATCGTCACTGACTATTTCATTATTTGATGGAATCGTGAGTTACGAACTCTATCGCCAGAGGAAAATCATTTTTTACCTCGTCTAAAACGTTCGATGAGTTTTTATGAAAATTGAAAACCCCACACCGAGGGTGCGCTAGACTTGCGCGTTGGTGGGGGTTTGTTGGATCTCGCGATAGACTCGGCCAGCGCGAGCCATGTCGTAACTGATGTACACTTGGTAGTTTGCTTCGTGGATTTGGTGCCATTTATCTACCGGCAAAGGACGCTCCCAGCCATCAACCTCCCCGTCGTTGAAGCGGCCATCCGGCAGGCTGAGCCCGAAGGCGATATTCTTCGTGAAATCGGGCCGGAAGCCCACTTGAAGGCCTCTATTGTACTCCGGTTTTTGCTTAACCAGAGCGGGAATGAGCAAAGCAGGATAATCCCACAAAATAGCCATTTTGTCAAACCTCATAGCTAGGTTTGACAGGTTTTTTGAGGGCTGGTATAAACGTGAGTGCACATTAAAAAACCGCTTTCATGCGGTTTCTTGCTGTCTCTCTATAAAAGGTTTATACTGAAAAGACGTGATGGTTTGATACCGGCCTTGACAAAATACTACAGGATTGCTAGAGTGACGTTTCGGTTTACCAGACCTTTAGCAATCCGCATCCACGACAAGCATGGAATGTCTCCATAGGGTACAACGGGTTTCGACTCGTTTTCTCCTCTAGATACATTTCTTGGGTGCGGATTGCTTGAGTTCTGGTGTTTTTATTTTCTTTTATTTCATCGCCTCGGCAATACGTTCGATCGCAAGCACAAAAGCAGCTTGACGATGGGTAACAGCGTATCGTTCGGCGGTTTGCATCACCGCTTGTGAAGCTTCAATCATCAGGGGTTTTAGACGGTTGAACACTTCACCCTCTGTCCAATGTTCATTAAGCTTGTTTTGTTGCCACTCAAGGAAGGAAACGGTTACGCCACCGGCGTTAGCAAGAACATCCGGAATAACGACAACTCCGTTTTGATGAAAATGCAGGTCGGCTTCTGGAGTGGTCGGACCATTCGCAAGTTCGAGGATCACTTGAGCACGGACGTTGGGCGCAATATCTGCCGTCAGCTGGTTTTCCAAGGCAGATGGAACAAGGACGCCACAGGGCAACGTCAACACCTCTTCTTGTGTCAACGCAGGGAGATTATTATACCCAACGACACTGCCTGTCTTTTCCTTGTGAGCGACAAGAGCGGGAATATCCAAACCTTTTTCATCGTGAATTCCGCCTTTTGAATCAGAAACGCCTACTACTTTATATCCGTGGCGATGGAATAGCTGCGCGATCACATGACCCGCGTTTCCAAAGCCTTGCACGACGACAGTCGCGGATTCTGGATCCATGCCAATTTTGGCGCGAAAGGCTTCAAAGACATAGAATCCTCCTTGAGCCGTGGCCGTTCCGCGGCCTTCTGATCCGCCTTTACCAACGGTTTTTCCCGTTACCACGGCGAGGGATGGTTGTCCTACTATCTTAGAATATTCGTCCGCCA
>CALBSL010000188.1 GCA_937968025.1 uncultured bacterium | reverse complement strand
CGCAAAAACGGTGTGGGTTGATCAGTTAGCGACGTTTAGCGAAGTCGATCGTGATCCTCGTGGCCGTGTTGTTTCGCTTGCCTATGTAGCGGTCCTTCCTCCCGAGGTCGATGAACGATCAACGCTGGTACCTGGTGCAACATGGGTGAAGGTCTCGATGATAAAAAAACTCGCCTACGATCACGATACGATTCTCGCGACAGCGATCAAGCGCATTCAAGGAAAGCTCGTGTATACACCCATCGTTTCCTGGTTGTTGCCCAAGAAATGCACGCTGAGTGATATTCAAGCGTGCTACGAACGACTACTAAAGCGCTCATTCGATCGACGAAATTTTCGTAAACGGTTACAGCAGCTCGAGATCTTGGAGGAAACAGGCGAGTTTACTCGGGGTCAGCACCGTCCGGCGATGCTGTATCGATTCGTGAAGAAATTACCGGATATTGTGTCCATGATCGCGGAGTAGGGACGTGGTATACTGGGTATATATGCCTCGACGCAAGCACCTTCCGCTTCCCGTTCTGCTATCCCTCTCGCTCGTGTGTGCCGTGATGGCGGGGGCGCTTATTCAGGTTCGTCGGCCCGATATCGGCCGACAAGCGGTACAAGAACAGATCGAAGCTCGCACGCCACGTGAGCGCTGTGATCGGCTGGGGCATGAGTGGACGTTTGTCACGCGTACCAATCCCGATATTTCACTGTGTTATAGGACCGTATGGGGTTGGCCTCATTTTGAGGAGGATAAAGCGCTCGCTCAGAATCGTGCGTTAAGCGGGTATGTGATTCGCTTCTCGAACGCTGATGTGTCTCCAGTTCTCCGTCTTTACAGTAATCAGGTCACCTCCTCATCGTACCCCGTAGTGAATCCGGAGAGCTCGAACGATGAGTTGATGCAAGCACTTGGCGCCTATAATGTTGAGAAACTCGAGTTTCAATCCAAGACGGTCATCAAAGCGCTCATTCTTTCTGAGGCAAGCACGATGTTTGGAAAAGTGCACTACTTCGTTCCGGGTGATCAATGGCTGCACATCGAGACGTATGGAGACTACGTGGACGACATCGAAACCATGCTGCGTGCCAGTCTTTAGGTGGCTGGAAGTATATTGAACAGTACGCGAAACAGCTTTTCCAAAAATGCGGCGAACACCGGGTTCTCGATAATCACGCCGTTTTGGCCTTCGTAGTCGGCAAAAGCGATTCGTTCGCCGTACACAAAGAGCGCTCCCTGAAATGGGACGTGATCGCATTCTCGAGGCAGGAGCCGAAAGACGCACTCAAGCTGCGCTTTGCAGGGGTTTTCGCGTTGCGCTGGGTTCACGATGTCGATGACTTGCAGGCGACCGTTGCCTCGCATGCGCGCATACTCGGGATCGGTCCAGGCGGAGGCGTCGAGGCCTGCCTTGCGCATACTGATGCGTAAAAACGTGCCACCACGAGGGAGCGCACGCACGATATCTGTTTGAATTGAGCGAAGTCCTTCTGGTCCTGATACCGCTGAGCGTCCCATCTCGCTGTTTGCGGCGGGGAGGGCTTGGAAGGCCTCCGTGAGAAACGCCGTGCGGTCCTGAACGAGAGTCTCCAATTGTTTCGTGGAGGTGACTTTATAGTGGGTGCGTTTTCCTTGCGAAACAACGTCAACAAGGCCACGTTCTTGGAGGCGGCTCAGCTCTCGATACACCGTTGGGCGATGGAGCCCGGCGCGTTTCGCAATCCCTGCGACGGTATCAGAGGGGATGCGCGTGAGCACTTCGTAGCAAGCGGTAGCTTGAGGGGTGAGGCCGAGAAACGACAGGCTTTCACGAACAGACGTAAGGGAAATCATGCACGCAAATGTGCATAAAAACCGTACTTCTGTCAAGGGTTTATGGTCAAAAAACGACTAGTTTTGCGCAGGTGGCGTCACGCGAAGGATGGACTTTTCCTCGATAAGGCTCTCAAGGAGGGCGGTTGGCATCGTTTCGTAGTCAGTGGCGGAGAGTTCTACCATGCTGAAATCAGCAACCTTCCAGGCGGTTCCAGTGAAGCGGAACCGTCGTACGGCAAAGGAGGTGATCCCGTCAGCGGTTTTGTAGGCGTAGTAGTACCCGGCCCAGTCTCCGGCTTGTGCCACCTTGTAGAATTTGACCGCTGGCGAAGAAAGCGGGGGCATCATGTCCTTCATGAGGGCGGCGGCAAACTTCCAGCCCTGGCGCATTTCTGTCTCGGTTTGTTCTGAGAGAATCGAGGGTTCGAGGGCGGCAAAATACGCATCAGGGGTTGATTGCGTCGTCAGTTGGCGAGTTGGTTCGTAGGCTTGTTCGAGGGCGTCCTTGAGCGGGGAGGTGGCGGTCATAGGCGGTGCATCAGAAAGTGAGGAAGGGGTGACAGCGGCGTTTTTCGAGCAGCCGGCGCCCGTGAGAGCGACGATCCCAATCAGACAGGGTACAAGAAGACGGAGAGAAGGAGACATAGAGGTGAAGTTATGGTCGACGAGCCCGTTTCCAGCCTTGCTCTTCAAAATCATCAAAAGCAGCTTCCATGTTCTGCGCGCGATCTTCTTCCACGAGGCGGAGAATGGTTTTTGTCACCTCTTGCGGATCCGGAATATCATGAAACACGAATCGACTCTGTTCACCGGCGGTTTGAATTTCAACCGTGCCAAAATTTAAGAGTGTGTGGAGAAAACCGCCGATCGATGCCGTCGCATCCTGTACTCGATAGAGGCGAAGCTCAGCAACTTGGCGATGAAACAGCCCCGATTGGGTGATGTTGACGATGCGATGGTTCGTGACGACCCAAATATCGAGGTAGTAATCCAGAAACAGTTGAAAGAGAAACAGCCACATGAACAGCAGCACCATCGACCCGCCCGCCACGATCAACGGCAGGGCTGTGGGGCTCTGAAGAAGACCGGGGTAGCTTGTTTGCAGAATCCACCACACAAGAAACGGAATCAAGAAAAACATCGCATAGCCAAGGCCGACACCGAGAAGGGTGATGGGATGACGCCGCAAAAAATAGACGAGACGTTCATCTGCCTTGCAATTGGGGAGATGGCGAATGTCGATCATGGGAACAGGTACCCCGCCGGTGCAGACGAGGGAATAAGGGAGAGTGATGCAGACCAATCAACGCCCAATAAGTACGATCCGGATCCGACAATCAGTATTCCTGAAACGAACAGAAAACAGCCAACATAGAAAAACGTACTCCCTCCAGAGAGCCCAAACCGCAGCACGAGGCTGATCGTGAGGAGGGCGAACAGGCTAAACACCGCTACGCCAATCACCCATGCGAAGAAGATCCACAAGAGAGGAATCATGCATTCAGTAGTATACCCTGTTCAGTTGGAGGAGTGAAGCCAAGGTGTCGAAACGCTTCAGCAGTGGCGACACGGCCTCGTGGGGTGCGCGCGAGGAGGCCCTCTTGGAGGAGGAAGGGTTCGATCACGTCTTCAACCGTCTCCATTTCTTCGGCGGCAGAGGCGGCGAGTGTGGTGAGTCCAGCGGGTCCACCGCGAAACTTTTCGATCAAAATGTGCAGAATCCTGCGGTCGGCTGCATCAAGACCTCGCGTGTCGATGGCGAGCTTGGTAAGAGCGGTCTCGGTAAGCTCCGGCGTAATCTCTCCCGTGCCATGAACTTGGGCAAAATCACGTACGCGGCGAAGGAGTCGATTGCCGATGCGGGGCGTGCGTCGCGAACGAGCGCCGATCATCCGAAGCGAAGCGGCGTCTGCTTCAACATCCAAGAGCGAAGCGCTCCGCTTGAGGATCTCGGTCATTTCGTCAGGTGTATAAAACTCAAGTTGAAATAGGGAGCCAAATCGATCACGAAGGGGTCCGCCAAGGAGCGAGAGTCTCGTGGTGGCGCCGATCAGGGTAAAGCGCTTAAGATCTAGACGAACGGTTCGCGCCGTTGGTCCTTTTCCGATCACGATATCGAGCGCGAAATCTTCCATGGCTGGATAGAGTACTTCCTCGATAGCGCGATTCATGCGGTGGATTTCATCAATAAAGAGAATGTCTCCCGTTTCGAGACCGGACAGAATCGCGGCAAGATCACCGACGCGTTCCAAGGCGGGGCCGCTCGTAATTTTAATAGCGGATCCCATTTCCTTGGCAATGACGTGGGCGAGCGAGGTTTTTCCAAGGCCTGGCGGTCCGTAAAAGAGCATGTGCTCACAGGGTTCGCCTCGTTTTTTCGCTGCTTCAAGAAACACGGCGAGGTTGTCTTTCACGTTCTTTTGCCCCACGAAATCTTCTAACGTGCTTGGGCGCAATGCTAAATCGACGCGAACCTCGTCCGTTGTAGATGATGTGGGGTCGGCGAGTCGTTCTGGCGCGCCCCGTGCTTGAATCTCGTCAAAAGAAAAGTCCTCCATATCGCTAGTAGAACGTGAATGGAACAGCGAGTCAATAAACGCTGGAGAAAACAAACAAGAGCGGAGGCTCTTGTTTGTTCAGACTAGTAGGCGCCTGGGCGAGTGGTTCGCGTTTCTCCGGCTCGGTTTGTGTTGACGGTGAGGGTTGTCGCTCCTGCCGGTGCGAGTGGACGGGTTGGAAGAGTGGACCAGTCAAACGCAGGAAGAGTGGCAGGGGTTGCTCCAGAGAGCGTGTTCGTGAGGCGGAAGTCGTTTCCTGTAAGGCTACTGAATACGGGTTCCGTGCCGCCAATCACGTTGTCGCGGGTGAGTTGCGTGGGGTTGCAAGTTGTATTGCTCGTTCGGCAGCCGCCTGACGTTCCATCTACTGCCAGGTCATTGACGGTGCCATTCCAGAACACATTTCCCTTGATCACAAGGTTCGTGTCGGCGGCTTGTGGGCCGCTGAGGTTTGAGCCGCTTGGAGGTGTGGTTGGACTGGCGATCTGGAGTGGGTATGGAGCCTCTGCGCCGCGTGGATTGTAGAAGAGGTTGTTGAGGATATAGATGTTCCGGTTAGGGATGTACTGTTCTTCTGAGCCGGAAGTGCCCCAGCCGCCTGCAACACGATTCGCATCGCATTTTGCCCGGTCGCCATCGCAGCCACGTCGGCCTTGGTTGGCTTCGAACAGGTGATCACGACGACCAATACGCACGAGGGTGTTATACGCCATCAGGATATTGTAGCCGCCGTTTACGCCCATGCCAGCAACCTGTGTGTCGCGAATGACGTTGTTCACGAAGACGATCCCGTATGCTTCGTAGTGCAGATAAGGGGATTCCATGAATTCAAAGCCGGTGCCTTGTCCGGCAACAAAGCCGCCCACGCCACAGTTGAAGATTTCGTTTCCTTCAATGCGAATGTTGGCGGATCCGCCCTTGGTGTACATACACCAGTCTTGGGCATTGGAGACCTTATTGCGTACGATGTGACCACCTTGAACAGCTACGAAGTCGATCGCGTTGTCTTCGGCGCCACTAATTTCGCTATCTTCGATGTAGATATTCTGTGATTGGTTGATTTTGATCGTTTCATGTGCGATACGATTCCCACCACTCAAGACCATGTTTCGCATCAGAACGTTCGTACACCGTTCGCAGTGAAAGGCGTCACCTGCGGGCTGAGGGATGATGTTGAAGTCGATCAAGTAGAGGTTACGAACATTGAAGACGTTCATATCACCGCCGAGGATCGCGGCTCCTTTTCCATCGGCGCTTTGCAAGATGATAGGGAATTGAGCGGATCCTTGTTTATTTTCCCAGTAGTTCGGGATCGACGCTTCTGGATAGGTGCCACGCATTAATTGGATCCGGTAGCCAGTGCCTGAAAGGGCGCCGTTAGGGATCTTGTTCCAGGCGGCCGTGATGGTTCGGAGGGCGGTTGTGCGGCTGCTGCCATCTCGACCGTCATTCCCGTTGACGGGGTCAACCCAAATGTCGCGCAACGTTGGCGAGCCGATGTCGAATCGATTCCCCGAAACCACCGGAGCAGGAACTGGCGTTGGT
>CALBSL010000187.1 GCA_937968025.1 uncultured bacterium | reverse complement strand
CATTGGTGAAATGTTCGACCTTGCGAAGCTTCGGTACCATCGTGTCGTGATCATGACAGACGCCGACGTCGACGGGGCGCACATTCGCACGCTGCTGTTGACGCTATTCTACCGCTACTTCCCACAGCTCATCTTGAACGGACACATTCTGATTGCTCAACCGCCGCTGTATCGCCTCGCGTCCGGAAAAGACGTCCGCTATGCCTACAGCGACGAAGAGCGCGACCGTGTGCTTGCGGAGCTGCTCAAAATCAAAGAAGAGCGTGCAAAAAAGAAGGGAAAGAAAGATGAAAAAGAGGAGGAGGAGCCAGCCGCGGAAGTGGTCGCTGATGGTGAAGAGGTCCGCAAAGTCGGCGGTATCGACATCCAGCGCTACAAAGGTCTTGGAGAAATGAACGCTGAACAGCTCTGGGAAACCACGATGGATCCAGAAACGCGTCTCATGAAAGTGGTGACGGTGGACGATGCAGCGCAGGCAAACGAAGTGTTTGAAACCTTGATGGGAGCGGATGTCGCTCCGCGCAAGAAGTTCATTCAAACGAATGCCAAGCGCGTCACCAACCTCGATGTGTAGACAAGAAACCCTTCAATAATATTGAGGGGTTTTTTGTTAAAAAAATCCAGCCATGGGCTGGGTGAGTGCGTGTCCGTCAACCGTTCACGATGGAGCTCATCTCCCTCAGGTGACGTATCACGGCTTTTCTCAGGGCGGTGGCGAGGGGTTCGCTCGAGCAGGCGACGAGGACGAATTCCGCTTTGTCGTCACTATTCTTGAGTATCGCTACCTTGGGTGCGTCGTTGGCCGGATCGCTCTTCGTGATCCCGAACGTGAACGTGAGCGATGCATCGCCCATCAGATACGACGCGATGCGGATCTGGAACGGGTTTGCAGCAGCAAGGCAAGCGGCTCGAGGTCTCTGCACGATGACCTGATAGACGCCTTCAAGGGCGCTGTTCACGATGTGGGGCTGCTGGACCATGCCTACGCCGGATCGAACGAGTGCGTAGGCTTGAAGGGTGAGGGGGCTACGAAGATCAACGAAACACTCCGGAAAGTCGGGAGAGCGTTCGGGGAAGAGGGTGTTGCGCTTGTCACGAACGAAATCCATGAGCACGTCTACTGTGACGAGCGAGCTTTGCATCGCGTGCAGATCGATCTGACACTCGACGAGCTCGTGTTTGCTCTTGATGCGGATGAGTGCTTTGCCGTTGCTCGCAAGCCGGACGATCGCTGCGCCAACGATGGATCCATCGATATGACGAAGGACACACCCAAGGTACTCGCCTTGAAGCTCGACGGTGACGGCGACCCGGATCTCTCCTGGTGCTCTGGCAAAGCTACAGATTCCCTGCGCATGGTCGAAGCGCAGGCTGCTGAACGTTTTTTGCTCGCTTGCGATCGATGCGATGGGGTGAGTGTACACATGCCATGCAGGAACTGAACCGCCGCGGCACTGTTGAGTCTGGTACCAGACCTGCAGCGCGCGCAGGAACGTGATCAGGTCGAGGGTGATGGGACCGGGCGTGTTCTGGTGTTCCATGATTGACCTCCAACTCTCGCAGTGAGAGTGGGCGGATGGTATCCGTATTTTGCCGATCTGTCAAGCTATGGTACGCTCAAATTATGACCCCTCGCGACGTGCTGCAGCGCTGCCCGCTCTGTCATACCGCCTATGATGCATCGGCGGTTGTTCGGCTTGATCCAGAGGTGTCGCTCAGTGGCAAGCCACAGTACTTCCATTGCACCTGTTCTCGGTGCAAACGCTCGATGATCGCCCTGCTGGTAGAGTCCACCGGCTGGCTCAGTTCGGTTGGCATGCTCACGGAATTAACCGCGGAAGAGGCTAGAACCATGCCAGAAATGCCACCCGTCTCTGGGGATCATTGCGTCGCCCTCCACGAGGCGCTTGCGAAGGACTCGGGCTATTTTTGCAAAAAA
>CALBSL010000186.1 GCA_937968025.1 uncultured bacterium | reverse complement strand
ACCCGCCCATATTCCCCCTTCTATATTGACAAAAACGCTCTTCCAGGGTAGCCTTGCGTATCGGCATTGATCCATTCACAAGGTGGGAATGGGCGTAAGTCGATCAGGAGGTTCCTATCATGGATATGAAGTTTGCCGCCGTGTGCTTGATCGCCATCATGGGTTGGGCGTCCAACTGTATGAGTGAACGGTCAGCGGAGTTCCACGAAGCTCGAGTGCGTTCCCTCGAAACAGACCTGCGCGGTCAAGAGACCATCAAGCAGATCGTCGAACGACGAGCGCAGCACTGCGAGGAGCAGCTCAGAAGGGCGGAGGACGCCATCGCTCGCTGCTCGGAGGAGCGGGGGAACTGTACGGCATCTGAGCGCGCGCTCATGCGAGCGCTCAACACCCGCGACGGAGGCTCCCCCGACCAGCCTCCGCACTTTCATGCGACCATTCCCGTCGAGCCAGCCACCCCCTGAAAGGAGCGCCTCCGTGTGTTTTCAGAAACCATCCAACCAACAGCTTCTTGCTGCGCTGCTGCGGGCGGAAATCCTGCTCGGAGAGGCGGAAGCGGAAGAAGGCGCCTGTACCGCCGATCCGGACGGCGCCGTACCTCAAGACAACCCACCCTCTCCCGACCCGGCCGAGGCGCTTCCCTCGGACAGCATCGCCGGCTACTACCGCCCCCTCAAAGAAGGCGGACGCCCCTGGGAGCCGATCATCCGAGGCTCTGTTTTCCGCGTCGACCTCCCCGACGACTCCTGACCCCGCTCCCCCTCCGCGACCGGGGTCTTTTTCTTTCAAATTTCTCACCCCTCCCTGCGCAGCAGGAAGGGGTGAGAAACACCTCCTCACCTTCAAGGGAAAAGTCCAAACCCTCATCTTCCCGGGTGACGCACAGGGGGAGACCTCAAACCAAGCGCACGCAGGAGCATGGTTTGAGGTCCCGACGCGGCAGGACCCGGGAAGATCCCGCAATCGGGCGAAAAAGTCCTTATCCCCACCCACCCCCGGCCAGGGCAAGCCCCCGGCTTGACCTGGCCGGGAAAATCCTTTACTATCTTGCCACACCGCCACGCCGGCGTAGCTCAGCGGTAGAGCAACGGTTTTGTAAACCGTAGGCCATCGGTTCAAATCCGATCGCCGGCTCCACAACTTCTGATCGCTTGTTCGCCGTCCTGGTCGCGTTCCCCTATATCCTATGCCACAAAAGTCTATTGCCCGCATGAAGTGCACGAACTGCGGCGAAACCAATTACAACACCACCCGCAACCCAAAGTTGAAGGTGCGCTTGGAAATGAATAAGTTCTGCAAGCACTGCAAGGGCCACCAGGTCCACAAGGAAACGAAGTAATCGTCGAAAACATGGGGCATCACCCCATGTTTTTGTTGTCTTTTTTTTCATAGGCCCGTACCATCTGCCTATGCCTGCCTCTCTCCTCACGGATATCGACATTGCGCGCGCCTTCGTCTGTCCCCATTGGCCGTACTGGGAACGCTTTGGCGATCCTGCGCTTAAACGCGAAAAAGACGAGGCTTCATCCCATGATCTCTTCGAACATCTCTGGATGGAGCGCGAACTCATCTCGAAGCTCGCACCAGAAGCGCTCTGGATCGAAGGCGCGAACGCCGACGAACGCGCCACGCGTACGCTCGACGCCATGCGCCTTGGCGTGGAGGCGATCGCTCACCCCGCCCTCGTCTCTGCGCGCGGATTGGGAACGCCCTCGCTCCTACTTCGCACAGAAGGCTCGAGCTCGTTTGGATCATGGGCCTATGCCCCTATTGATATTCGTCGAGCGCTCACCTTGCGAAAAGATGAGGTGTTTCGTTTGTCATTTTACGGCGAGCTGCTTCGCGATATACAAGGTGTCTATCCCACCTCTCTCCGTGTAATGAACCGCGATGGCGAAACCTTTCAGGCTGATGCTGAAGCCTACGCTGATGAGTACCGCGATTTTATGGTGAAGCTCGAGCGGACGATTGCCGGCGATTGCCCTCTCCCCGTCTATCGAAAAGGGTGCGAAGATACCTCGCCGTGGGGCAAGGCCTGCAAAGCGCTCGCCGCAGAACGAGACGATATCGCTCTCTTGTTTAGCGTCACGCAGAAACAACTTCAGAGTCTACGATCGCAAGGCATTGAAACCGTGCATCAAATGGCCGACGTTGATCCGATTCAGCTCGATGGCGCCGCTCCGGGCCTCACGCTCCGATCCCTTCTTCGCCTGCAACGCCAAGCGCGGTCGCTCATCGATCAATCCGTGCTCGTTCGAGATCCTTGGTTCGAACCGGCTCACACCACGGACGTCTTCTTCGATATCGAAAGCCATCCTGGCACCGATCAAGACTATCTCTATGGGTTTCTTGTTCGATCACAGAATAACGAGGCCACCTGGCACGCGATCAATACCCTTGATGGGTCATCAGAAGCCGATCTATGGCAAGCGTTTTTGTCATTCATCGAAACCCTCCCACCCGACTACCGCGTCTATCATTACGGCGAGTATGAATATACACGCATCACGACGCTCGCTGCTCGGTATCAGACGGTCAATAACCCTTGGCTCCTGCAATTCCTCGATCGTCTCGTGGATGTAAAGGAACTCGTTCGTGAAAGCCTCGTTCTTCCGTTGTTTTTCTACAGCCTTAAGACCGTCGGCAGCTTTTTCGGCTATCACTGGCGCGAATCCATTCGACACGGCCGTGATTCGGTGCGCGAGTACGAGACCTGGCTCACCGATCAGCGCCCTGAAATCGCCGCACGACTTATCTCCTACAATGAAGATGATGTGCGTGGCACCGCTCACATCGTAGACTGGGCGCGTCAATGGGCGATGACCGAAGCCGTCTATACCGCCCCGTACCCATGGACACCCGAGTCTGGTACGCTAAACGACGTATGATCCCCCTTCCTCGCTTCGTTCGCTTCGGTGTTCTTGCCTTCGCCAGCCTGTCTTTTCTGATGCCTTCCGCCGTGTCAGCTCAAGGCCCATCCGCATCCGAAGGCAGCTACGAACGAGCCGAGGTACTCACCGTCGAAACACAAACACGACAGACATCGACCAGCACAAGCGAGCAAGTTCGCGTCTATCAAGTCCGGTTCCTGTCTGGAGTTGAGAAGGGAGAAGAGCGCACCATCACAGATGACATCAGCTCGAACCCCTACCAAATTCGCCCCGACACAGGCGACAAAATCGTCGTGTTCTTCCAACCAAGCGAACAACCTGACAGTTGGAACGTGTATATCGAGGGATTTGATCGACGAGCCGCGATCGCCTGGCTCGTCATTCTCTTCGTGTTGACGCTTGTCCTTCTCGCGGGTTGGCAGGGGTTAAAGGTCGCCTCGTCCATCGGAATCTCACTGCTCTTGATAGGGTACGTGCTCATTCCGTTGTTCTTGCGTGGTTGGAACCCCGTGCCGATTGCCATTCTCTTGGGCGGCGTATTTACGCTGCTCTCGTGCGGTCTAGGCAGTGGATGGAACCGAAAAGCCCTCGTCACAGCGGTGGGCACGATGGGCGGAGCACTCATCGCCTATCTGTTGTCGCTCGTCTTCGTCGATCTCACCCATCTTTCCGGACTCTCCACTGATGAAGATCGGCTGTTCTTCCAAAAAAATCCAAGTCTTGATCCGCGCGGACTACTGTTTGCGGGGATCATCATCGCCGCGGTTGGTGTGCTTGAAGACGTTGCCGTCTCGATTGTTTCAGGGGTAAACGAAGTGCACCGTGCGAATCCACGACTAGGATTCCAGCGTCTCTTTCTCTCCGGAATGGCCGTTGGGCGTGATCATATGGCGGCGCTCGCGAACACCCTTGTGTATGCCTATGTTGGCGCATCGCTCTCATCGCTGCTGCTCTATAAACAATTCGGCGAATCTTGGTTAAAATTCATCAATTTTGATACGGTGGTCGATGAAATCATTCGTTCGCTCTGTGGCACGATCGGCCTCATCTTTACCGTTCCGATTACGGCGCTCCTCGCCGCTTGGGCCGTCACCAAGGCAGGCTTCCCAGAGGATGATTCATCACACCACGCCCACCATTCACACTAATCTGCCCGTTATGCGTATTGCCTGGGGAGCTCTCCTCCTCTTTGTCGCGTCTCTTCCTACTGCTGCCCTCGCCACTCAAGCGCCGGGTTCTTTGCGCGTAGCAACACCACCCACCGCCCTCGAGACCGCAACGTGGATCGCTCCTCATGGGTCTGATGCTACGGGCAACGGAACAGAACAGCGCCCATTCTACACACCCGCAAGAGCCGCCCTCCTCGGTCGTCCAATTCTTGCGCTCCCGGGACGGTACACCGAATTCGGCACCATCACACAAGGTGGAACCGCTCGTACACCGCTCGTTCTTCGCCCCGCAACCTCAGGAACCGTGGTCTTCGCTCTGCAGGACGCCGCACAACCTGCTACCATCGCCGCTTCCCACATCGAACTCCAAGATATCACCATCCACGGGCGGGAACTCGCGACACCGGGAACCTGTCTACGCATTGAAGGCCCACGTGAAGACCTCACCCTCACCCGAACACGCATCGATCACTGCCAGGTGGGTCTCGACGCTGGGACCGCAGGGCTCACGCATCTCACGCTGGAAGATAGTTCGATGAGCGATATTCGCGGACAAGCCATCGACTGCGGACGCACGACCTGCTCGCACCATCGGTTCACTCGCGTGCAGTTCGAGCACCTCGGTTACGACACCACCACCACAACCGCAAAAATTATCTACTCCGCGACCTCGAGAGACAGCCGCTGGAGAGACGTGGTCGTACGCGACAGCATCGGCGACGGTGTCCGCTTCGATGGACCAGCCGCCTCTATCGCCAACAGCCAATTCATCCAGATCGATGGTACGGCACTTACTCTCGGACGCGGCGGCTACATCACAAAAACAGATATCGCCACTCTGAAAACAGGTCTTGCCGCCCACATCGGCGACGGGCTTGTGATTGAACGTTCGCTACTTCGAAATCTCAGCACGACCAGCACGCCGTTTCTCATCCTGCCAAACGATCACAGCTCTCCGACGAGCAGCCTCGTATTCGCCTATTCGCGCATCGAGGTCCCGGGCGAAGCCCTCGTGCTTGGCGCATCACAAAGCAGGCATACCGTGGTTTGGAATGGGCTTGTTGCTTGGTTCTCCCACCCAAGTCCCGTGCTCGTCCTCCCGGGTGGTCAGCGCGTCAGCGTTGAAGAAAGCGCTCAAGTCGATGCCATCACCCGCGAAGATGACTCGCAGCTTTTTTTCGGCGAAGCCTCAACCGCCGAGCTCTTTTCTCCTCGTTTTTCTGGTGGCGAGACCACCTACAACCCAGATGGATCACGTACCATCACCGCTGGATCCGAACTCCGCGGAGAAACCAGCGGACAATCGTACATCCTTGGACAAGACGATCGTGTGCATTTTTTGGTTCGTGAATCACAACGTGAAGCGTGGTACCCCTATGGCTCGGTCAACATACTCAAAGAAGAGCGCCTCGAAGACCTCATTCGTGGCGATGACATGACGGAACCACCAGGATCCCTCATCAAAATCCCTGAACGACCACAAGTCTACGTCGTCACTGCGCCGAACATCATTCGCTGGGTTCTGAATGAAGCCCTCGCCTATGCGTTCGCTGGCCCTCGATGGGCACAGCGCATCACCACCATTCCTCGTGAAGAGATGACCCAATACGAAGAAGGTGACCCAATCACCACGGAAGCAGACTTTGAAGCGAGCGACGTTCTTCGGCAGGTGCCGGATCCAGGGGATTTGTTTCAGAAGGAATAAACAAAAAACCGAGCCGCAGCTCGTTTTTTGTATGGTGCCGGGAGGGGGAATCGCCTCGCTCACCGCTCGGGCCTGGGCGGGCATGGATGTACTCACACCGTGAGTTCTATGCACGCCCGTTCAATTCCTCCTCCCAGCACAACACAAAACCGAGCATAGCTCGGCTCTTCTTGTGTTGGTGCCGGGAGGGGGAATCGAACCCCCACGCCCGTTTTACTGGACAACGGATTTTAAGTCCGGTGCGTCTACCAATTCCGCCACCCCGGCGCGGCACCGTTCTACCATATCCTCGTGTGTTTGTCAGCTTTTGGGAGCAAATCACACAACAACGAAAAATTGGCAATGATTCTTTGCGTATTTGCCAATGCGAAGCATCATGGGTACGGTAGATGAGATATGTATCCCATCTCGTCTTTTGCGCGTCGTCTTCCACACGCTCTCGTAGCGGCTATTGTGCTCCTCACCCAGGCCGCGGGAACCCTTCCTCTACCGAGCGCCATCGCCGCCACACCCACTCCGCAGACTGCCCCTGTTCTGCCCCTCCTCTCCGGTGAAACGCTGAGTCGTGTTCAGGCGATCTATCGCGATGGTCAAAGTCGTGGCTTGAAAGCAAACGTCTTCGCAAAGATTGGCGATAGCATCACCGAATCTGGATCTTTTTTGATGGACCTTGGCTGTACGGATGAGTATCAACTCGGAACCAATACCGGTCTCCGCGCCGCGATTGATGATTTTCGTCAAAGTACCTTCCCTGCTTCATTTACGAGTTTTTGGTGTGGACGAGCGAACAGTCTCACAGCCAACAGCCCCTCAGCCGTCGCTGGTTGGACCGTACAGAGCGCCTTGAATAGCGCCGAGCTTGATAGCGCCTTCCGAACCACCTGCCCCGCTCCTGATAACACCCCCCTTCGCTGTGAATTACGCCGGAAGCAGGGCGCTTTTGCGGTGATCATGTACGGAACGAATGACCTCACTTCGAATGATACCGCCGCTTTCCGCTCCGGGCTCACGACGATTGTTCGCGAGACGGCTGAACGTGGTGTCGTGCCTATTCTCAGCACGATTCCTGATCGAACAGATTCGACGACGTTCGCTGCGCGAGTCGCCACCTACAATCAGATCATTCTTGATGTTGCGAACGGTGAACGGGTGCCCGTCATGAACAGATCGGAAGAGCGTCGTGTAGGGAAAGAGTGTCTTCGCCTGTGTAGAT